>DUFE01000082.1 GCA_011170385.1 Dehalococcoidia bacterium
CGCGCCCTGCCCAGGCTATATCCTTTCGGTATAAACCGCGGGCGGCTGGCGCAGACCGCCAAGGATATGAACCTGAACCTGGAGCTGGTCGACAAATTAAGTGAAGCCGACCTGTTGGTGACCTCCAAGAGCTACTACCGCCGCCGACCGCAGAAGATAAGAGACGCCGAGGCATCCAATCTGCCCGTATACGTCTTGAGAAAACACACGTCGTTGCAGCTAAGGCAGCTTTTATCCACCATCCAGCCGTCAGATGCTACCGGCAATGGTGGTAAAAAAACGGGCGTACTGGGTATGGCGATAAGAGAAGCCGAAGAGGCAACCAATCAGGTATTGAACGGGCAGGAAGCGGTAGAGCTTACCCCACAAAGCGCCTATATCCGCCGGTTGCAGCACCTCATCGCTGAAAGAAACGACCTGTTGTCACACAGCACCGGCAAAGAACCCAACAGGCGTGTTAAGATTTATAAGGAAGGCGTATAAGCCTACTAAAAAGATAGGCAAAGAGAAATATACTTGGTGATTAAGGGCCCAAAAGGGGCAAAGCCCCTTTAAGAAATAATTCCCTCTCCTGATATATAAAGGAGAGTCGAAGAGAGACGGAGCCTCTCTTAAGAAAATATTCCCCTATCCCCTTGATAAGGGGAAGGGGATAAAGGGGATAGGGTTAATATAAATAATGTCACTGTTTATCACCTTCGAGGGCGGGGAAGGCTGCGGCAAGAGCTTCCAGGCAAAAAAGCTCTACGATAAGCTTTGCCGGTCTAATATCCCCGCCATCCTGACATACGAACCGGGCGGTACTCCCCTTGGTGATGAGATCAGCCGCTGGCTGAAGTGGCAGGAATCGGAGATAACACCGCTGACCGAACTGTTTCTATTCAACGCCTCCCGCAACCAGCTGGTAGAGGAAGTAATCATACCTAATCTGGAATTGGGCAAGGTCGTTATCTGCGACCGCTTTGCCGACTCTACTATCGTCTATCAAGGTTACGGGCGTGGGCTGGATATAGCAATGACCAGGACGGTCAACAGCACCGCTACCCGCGGGCTGACGCCAAACCTGACCATCCTGCTGGACTTACCTTCCTACGAAGGATTCTCTCGTAAGAAGCCCGATAAATACGACCGCTTTGAGAAGGAAGAGGCGTCCTTTCATGATAAAATACGCCAGGGTTACCTGGAACTGGCAGCCGAAGAGCCGCAGCGCTGGTTTGTTATCGACGCCAGCCAGGACAAAGCGAGGATAGCCGATATAATCTGGCAAAAGGTAAGCAGACTATTACCCCGGAGGACATAGGAAATGCCTCAAAAAAAGGTTGCCGTCGCTATGAGCGGAGGGATAGATTCCTCCGTAGCAGCAGCTCTACTTAAGCACCAGGGCTATCAGGTGTTCGGTGTTACCATGCTACTGTATTCGAAGCCCGACAAAGAGCAGAAAGCAAAGCTCAAGCAGGCAGCGGAAAGTCTGGGCATACCTCATTATATTATAGACCTGCGCCGACATTTCCGGCATCAGATTATCAAACCTTTCTGCAATGAATACAATAACGGGCGAACACCAAACCCATGCATTGCCTGCAACCAGCATATCAAGTTCGGCTTGCTGCTAAACAAAGTGAGGAGAATGGGCGCCGACTATCTGGCTACAGGACATTATGCCCGCATTGAGTCAGGCCAGAACGGTTTCCGCCTTATAAAAGGTATCGACCACGGCAAAGACCAGTCTTACTTCCTCTATACACTGGGGCAGCAGCAGCTCCAATATCTGCTGTTGCCGATAGGCGAGCTCTATAAGAACCAGACCAGAAGGATAGCCAGAGAACTGTGCCTGACTGAAACCGAAGGACACGAAAGTCAAGATATCTGCTTCGTCCCCGATAATGACTACCGCTCGTTCGTCGCTAGACACCTTTCCTGCCAGCCGGGGGATATTGTCGATACCGATGGAGGAGTCCTGGGTAAACACAGCGGTCTGGCGTATTATACGGTAGGGCAGAGGCAGGGGCTTGGGCTAGCATCCGACAGGCGTCTCTATGTGCTAAAGCTCGATAGTAGGAACAACAAGCTGGTGGTAGGCAGTCAGAGCCAGCTCTTAAGCAGCAGGCTGATCGCCGGGCGGCTCAACTGGGTATCGGGTAAAGCCCCGCAGGATGACGACGGCATAACCGCCAGAATCCGCTACAAGTCTCCGGAGGCGCCTGCCAGTCTGCGTCTGAACAGGGATACCGCCGAAGTAAGCTTCTCGCAACCGCAGCGCTCGGTATCGCCGGGTCAGGCGGTAGTCTTCTACCAATGCGAGGAGGTGCTGGGCGGGGGTATAATAGAATCATCAGAAATCTCATAGGGGGTGAAGTAGATAAAAGTTCCTCTTGTACCTTCCTTCACCGAGGAACGGAGGCTGGCAGCACAAGGCTACCGCTATATCGCCGGCATTGACGAAGTCGGGCGTGGTGCCCTTGCCGGTCCGGTGGTTGCCGCTGCCGTCATATTGCCCCGCCGGCTGAAGGGGTACTGGGTAGAGCAGGTTAGGGACAGCAAACTGCTCAACCCCGGCAGGCGCGACTATCTTTTCCAGCACATACAGGAGGCGGCTACATCAGTGGCGGTAGGTGCAATCTCCCACGAGGTTATCGACACTCAAAATATCGTCCGGGCGACACGGCTGGCTATGAAACAGGCGGTTGAGAAACTATCGCCGCCGGCGGATATGCTATTGATAGACTATATGCGGTTACCCGAGGTACCGCTGCCCCAGAAATGGATAACCAATGGCGACCGCCTGTGCTTCTCCATCGCCTGCGCCTCGATAGTAGCCAAGGTAACTCGTGACCGAATGATGGTGGAGCTGGACAGCGTCTATCCCGGCTATGGTCTGGCACGACACAAGGGTTACTGGACCGAAGAGCACTTAAGCTGCCTTAACCGGCTGGGCCCGGC
Source organism: Dehalococcoidia bacterium (assembly GCA_011170385.1). GTDB lineage: Bacteria > Chloroflexota > Dehalococcoidia > Dehalococcoidales > W693 > W693. The sequence continues at coordinate 2,941 of DUFE01000082.1, forward strand.
AGGCATCCACCGCGCATCATTCCAGCCGATAAGGGGAATGACCATCTTATGAAGATGAAGCGTGGTGACACAGGACGGCTTGGTGAGAAGCTGGCGCAGGAATTCCTCGAAAAAAGGGGCTTTTGTATCATTGAAACCAACTACCGTTGCCCGGAAGGTGAAGTCGATATCGTCGCCCTCCAGGGCGGTTGCCTTGTCTTCGTCGAGGTAAGGACAAAATCCAGCCTCGTATTCGGCAGTCCGGAGGAGTCCATTACCCGAACCAAGAAAAGAAGGCTTATAGCCACCGCGCATCACTACCGCCAGATTCACGACCAACTGCCGGCGTCGTGGCGTATCGACCTGGTGGCGGTGAAGCTCGACCACAAGGCAAAACTATCGTACATAGAGCTTATAGAAAACGCCGTCACAGGTGATTAATCTTTATTTACCCTGAAGATTTGTTGTGCTAAAATTGGTTGTCATTAACCAATCCTATCCAAACAACGTTAATATATGATGGCTCCATCAAAAGCAACATCAAACCGGACGCTGCGCATCATCGACGCCAATCTGAACCGTATCGGCGAAGGGCTTCGCCTGCTCGAGGATATGGCTCGCCTCATGCTGAACAACGTCCCTCTGACTGAACAGCTCAAGTCAATGCGACACGATATGGAGATCAAAGACCTGCCATTGAAGAAAAGGCTGTTGCAGGCGCGAAACGCCGAAGGCGATGTCGGCATGGATATAGAAGTACCGGCACAGCAAAAAGATAGAGATCTGCCGGCAACGGCTATCGCCAACACCAGAAGGGTACAGCAATCGTTAAGGGTTATCGAGGAGATGGCCAAGATTTTTGGCATTGGTCTAGAGACAAAGCGATTCAAGAAAGCCCGCTTCGACCTCTATAACATCGAGCGGGAGCTGGTGTCCCGCCTAATGCGGAAAGACAAGGCAGAGCGAATATACGGGCTTTATGCCATTATAGATACCGATCTTCTCAAGGGTGCCAGCCGTGGAAGCACAGCAGTGCAGCTAATCGAGGGTGGAGTTAGCATAATACAGCTTCGTGATAAAAACACGCCCAGGAATAAGCTGCTGCCCATCGCCCTCGAGCTGAAAAACCTGTGTGCCAAACACGATATCCTTTTCATAGTGAACGACCACCTGGATATCGCCCTTGCCGCCGACGCCGACGGCTTGCACATCGGGCGGGAAGACCTGCCGCTGGCAGACGCCCGCCGTTTACTGCGGATTGACAAGATTATCGGCTGCTCGGCAACAACAGTCGAGCAGGCAATCGCCTTCGAAGCCGAAGGTGCCGATTACATCGCCGTTAGTGGCATCTACCCGACGACCTCAAAAGAGGCGGTGGAGGTAGTAGGGCTGGCTATGCTACGCCTGATAAAAAGCAAGGTAAAACTACCCGTAGTTGCTATCGGCGGCATTAATCTGGATAATATAGCGGAAACGGTGGCTGCCGGCGCCGATTCGGTAGCTGTTATCAGCGCCCTGCTAGAGGCGAAATCCCCCGGCAAGACGGCACGGCAGCTGATTGATATTATGAAGGAGCACAAGTAACAAGTGGTGGATAATCTGGAGCAAATCGTTAGCAAAATAAGGCAGGTATTTTTTAACAGAGATGCCGCCAGGGAGAAGGCGATGCCCCTGTGCCGCGAGGCTATCCGCTATTCCGGAAACGCTATCCGCGCCGTCCATCGCCAAGAGTTCGACAAAGCCGAGGATATGCTTAAAACCGCCAGAAATCTGCTCAAAGAGGCGGAGCAGAGTATTGCTAACGGCATTGAGCTGCACAACACCAGCTTTTTACGCGACTCCCAGAAGGAGTACGCCGAGGGTAGCATCACCCTGGCTTTGATTAAGGGCAAAAAGCTACCCGACCCTGACGAGCTGGGTATCGACTACGCCGCCTACCTTAACGGAATGGGCGAGGCTGCCGGCGAGATAAGACGTTATCTGCTCGACAGCCTGAGAAGAGGCGACCGCTCACGCGGGGAAGAGCTATTGCAGGTGATGGACGACATCTACAGCACGCTGGTTACAATTGACTTCCCCGATGTCATAACCGGCGGCTTGCGCCGCACCACTGATATGGTTCGCGGTGTACTGGAAAGGACGCGCAGCGACCTGACGCTGACGGTGCAGCAACAAAATCTTGAGGATAAACTGGACAGCTTCAAGGGGAGGATCCAGTAGTTTAATATTGAAGGAGGCTTTATAGATTGGACCCGATAGTATATGCAGTTTTATCCGGAATTCTGGCACTTGGGATAGCCATTGCCATGGCTTTTTACGTACTGAAACAACCCCAGGGTTCCCAGAAGGTAAGGGAGATTTCATCCGCTATTAAAGAAGGTGCACTGGCTTTCCTGGGGCGGGAGTACCGCGTGCTAACTATATTCGTGGTACTGGTAGCCATCGTGCTTGGAGTGGTACCCAACCTCGGCTGGCTGATATCGCTGGCTTTTATCTTCGGCGCCATCTGCTCCGGCCTTGCCGGCTTCATCGGTATGAGCATCGCCATAAAGTCTAACTCCAGAACCGCAACCGCTGCCCAGCAGAGCCTCAACCACGGATTGAGGGTGTCTTTTCGCGGCGGTGCTGTCATGGGTATGTGCGTTGTCGGCATCGGCATCCTTGGCTTGAGTATTCTCTACTTCGCCTTCGGCAACAACCCGGACTTCCTCAAGATTATTCCTGGCTTCGGCTTCGGCGCTTCATCAGTAGCTATCTTCGCCAGGGTCGGTGGGGGCATCTATACCAAGGCGGCTGATACCGGCGCCGATATCGTCGGTAAGGTGGAGAAGGGAATACCCGAAGACGACCCGCGCAACGCTGCCGTTATCGCCGACTTTGTTGGCGATAACGTCGGTGACGTCGCCGGTATGGGCGCCGACCTTTTTGAGTCTTATGTCGATTCTATCATAGCCACCATGACGCTGGGAACGATAGCCGTCTTCTCGACCACGCTAGGTAAATCGCTGGTGCCGGATGCGGCAACTGCCTGGTTCATTCCAATCCTGGTAGCCGCCGGCGGTATCCTGGCATCCATTATCGGTATTTTCATGGTCAGAGTTGGCGAGAAACTGAAAATGGAAGCCCTTCTAAACGCCCTTCGCCGGGGGACTTTCTCGGCGGCGATTCTAACCGCCGTCTTCTCGTTCCTGGTCGTCTACTTCATGAAAGCCGATATAGGCGTTTTCTGGGCAATAGTGGTGGGGCTGTTCGCCGGGGTTCTTATCGGCGAAAGCACAAACTTCTTCACCTCCTACGTTTATAAGCCGACTTTGAGAGTATCGGAGGCATCCCAGACTGGAGCTGGCACCAATATCGTCAGTGGCTTTGCCAACGGTCTCCTTAGCACCCTGCCACCGGTAATATTGATAGCAGTCGCCATAATCGTCTCCCATCACTTCGCCGATGTCTACGGCGTGGCTGTCGCCGGGGTCGGCATGCTGGCTACGCTGGGCATACAGGACGCCACCGACGCCTATGGTCCCGTTGCTGATAACGCCGGTGGTATCGTCGAGATGTCAGGTCTGCCGCCGGAGATAAGGGAACGCACCGACGCCCTGGACTCGCTGGGTAACACCACCGCCGCCACCGGCAAGGGATTTGCCATCGGTGCCGCTGGCCTTACTGCCCTGGCTCTGCTGCTATCATATACACAGGCGGCGGGTATCGAGCTTAACGAAATCAGCCTGCTTGATTCACACGTCATCGCCGGCCTCTTCCTAGGAGCCATGCTGCCGGCTGTTTTCTGCGCCATGACACTCAACGCCGTAAGCAAATCCGGCTTTTCCATAGTCAACGAAGTCCGCCGCCAGTTCCGCGAGATCAAGGGGCTGATGGAGGGCACCGCCAAACCGGAATATGCCAGATGCGTCGATATCTGCACCAAGGACGCCATCAGGCAGATGATTGCCCCTGGCTTACTGACGATACTATCACCCGTTCTGGTCGGCTTAATCCTGGGTCCGCTGGCCCTCACCGGCTTCCTTGCCGGAGCCATCATTACCGGCTTTATACTGGCGATAACCTTCGCTAATGCCGGTGGCTCTTGGGATAACGCCAAGAAGTGGATAGAAACCGGCGCCTTTGGCGGTAAGGGTTCGGACGCTCACAAGGCAGCCGTCGTCGGTGATACGGTGGGCGACCCGATGAAGGATACTTCGGGTCCATCGTTGAACATCATGATAAAGCTGGTATCGATAATAGCCCTGGTGATTGCGCCGGTGCTCGCCGATTTCGCCGGTCTTATATAAGAAATGGATTACCCCGGCGCTCGGCGCCGATCGTAGTTTCAGAGCCGTGCCCGGGGTAAACTTTTATATCGTCTTCCAGGATCATCAGCCTGCTTTTTATGCTTTTTATAAGCTGCTCATAACTTCCACCAGGAAAATCCCCCCTGCCGATGCCGTACTGGAACAGGGTATCGCCGGTGAAAACCACCCCCTCCCCTAGCAGGCAGATACCGCCCGGTGTATGTCCCGGTGTATGGATCACAGTAAAACTCAACCCACCGACGGAGATAACGTCTCCATCTTCAAGCAGCCTGTCGATAGCCGGCAGGGTATGGTAGGGAATGCCTAGCAAAATGCTCAATGTCCTGTCCTTAAGCGTCGCCTCATCATCATGGTGAACGGCGATAGCAGCCCCGGTGGCTTCCTTGACATTAGCCAGAGCGCCGACGTGGTCTATATGCCCGTGTGTCAGAACGATATGCTTTATGTCAAGTTCAAGCTTCCTTGCCATGCCTGATATTTTATCAGCTTCGTCTCCAGGGTCTATTATCATCCCCTTACCGCCTGCTCTATCACCGACGATATAGCAGTTGGCGGCAAACGGACCGACCTCAAGCCTTTTGATAATCACCCGCATATTTTACAGCAGCCAGTGCAAGGCTGTCACATTACCGATAGCCAGAGGCAAAGAGCAGAATATAAAGCCAGAACTTTGACATCCAAAGCCAAAACTGATAACTTTTATATCCGTGACGATAATCCTGATTGTAAGTCTGGTTTTTATCTTTGGCCTGGGCCTGGGGGCAGTCGTCTTCTGGCACTTTTACAGGAGCTCGGTCAAGAACAACAAGCCCGTCAAAAAGGAGCCGGCGCCCAAAAAAGCCGCCGCCTGGAACCTGGTTTTCCGCTGGAAATATATACTTCTGCCGCTTGTCCTTGTGCTGCTGGCAATAATCGTGGTTGCCATATTCTATCCCCAGCTAACAGAAGAAGTTGCTTATCGCTTCGACATCGACGGCCTGCCCAAGAGCTGGCTTAGTCGTGAAGCCATTGCCACGCTGGCGCTGATACCGCAGTTCGTCCTCGTCCTGGTATCCATCGCCGTCGTCCGGGGGGTAATCGTATTGAGCCGTTCCGCGGAGCAGGTAGCCGGCGCCGTCAATCCGGATAAGCTGGTGCTCTTCATGGGCAATATGGTCGCCCTGCTGCAGATTATCATCGGCTTTGTAATGCTCGATATTTTCAGCTACAATGTCTACAGCCAGCACCTGATGCCCCTATGGATGTTTGTTATGATTGCTATGGTATTAGCCGGCATTGTTCTAACGATCTTCTTAATCCAGGCGATCAGGAGTTCCCGCCAGGGTGGTTGAAACCGCCCGGCATAAGCTATAAGGAGTATAAACTGTGAGCCAACCGCTACCAAACCAAGATAAAATGGAAAAGCTGGTTTCCCTCTGCCGCCGTCGCGGCTTTATCTTCCCCAGTAGCGAAATCTATGGCGGTCTGTCCAGCTGCTGGGACTACGGATCTTTAGGGGTGGAGCTCAAACGAAATATCAAACAGGCATGGTGGCAGGCGATAGTCCAGCAGCGGGGTGACTTCGTCGGATTAGACACCAGCATATTGATGCACCCGCAGGTATGGGAAGCCAGCGGCCACCTGAAAGGCTTCTCCGATCCGATGGTGGATTGCAAAGAATGCCAGCAGCGCTGGCGCACCGACGAGCTCGAGGGTGAAGTCTGCCCATCGTGCGGTGGTGAGCTTACCGAGCCGCGTCAGTTCAATCTAATGTTCAAGACCTTTATGGGGCCAGTGGAGGACGACGCCAGCATCGTCTACCTGCGCCCGGAGACGGCGCAGGGCATTTTCGTCAACTTTCAGAACGTGGTCAACACCACCCGTAAGAAGCTGCCCTTCGGCATCGCCCAGATAGGCAAGTCTTTCCGCAACGAAATTACCACCGGCAACTTCATCTTCCGCAGCCGCGAGTTCGAGCAGATGGAGATAGAGTATTTCGTCAAACCGGGCACGGACGAGGAGTGGTTCGAATACTGGCTAAAGGAAAGGATGGACTGGTATATAGGTCTGGGTATAAAGAAGGAGAATCTGGAACTGCGAAAACACGACAGGGGAGAGCTGGCTCATTATGCCAGAGAGTGCTTTGACATCAACTACAATTTCCCGATGGGCTGGTCCGAGCTCGAAGGCATTGCCAATCGCGGCGACTTTGACCTGGTACAGCACGCTGAACATAGCGGTAAAGGCTTGAGCTACCTGGATGAGGAAACCAATGAGCACATAGTGCCTTATATCATAGAGCCGTCGGCGGGTGTCGACCGCTCGGTACTGGCTTTCCTGTGCGAAGCCTACGACGAGGAGCCGGACAAGGACGAGATAAGGACGGTGCTCCACCTGCACCCATCCCTGGCACCTTATAAAGCAGCCGTTTTACCTTTGAGTAAAAAGGAGCCGCTAATCCAGATAGCCGACGAGATACACGCCGAGCTGCGCCGGTGCTGGATGGTCAGCTACGACCTGGCACAAAGCATCGGCAGACGCTATCGCCGGCAGGATGAAATCGGCACGCCCTACTGTATAACTATTGACTTTCAATCATTGGAAGACAAACAGGTCACCATCCGCGAGCGCGACAGCATGAAGCAACTGCGCATTCCTATCAGCGAGTTGAACAACACGCTGGCTGCCAAGCTAGGTGGCGAAGCCTTCGAGATCCTGCCCCCCGGCGGCAGTCACTGGCTGGGATTTTAAGGAGATGTGAACACAGGGGGTAAGGTCTTTATGATTAATGACTTGTTTGGATTAGAGCCATCCCGCCTCTCCCCTTTTAGCTTATTTTTTCCACCCAGCCTACCCTCGGTAAGTGGGACACAGAGGGATGGGATTTAACATGAAAATCAACCACTTCGCTGACCTGCACCTGGGCGTGGAAAGCTACGGGAAAACCGACCCGTCGAGCGGGCTCTCATCCCGCATGCTTGATATTCTGGCTTCCTTCGATCAACTGGTCGACTATGCTATCGAAAACAAAGTCGACCTGGTGCTTTTCTGCGGCGATGCCTATAAGAGCCGTGACCCCAGCCAGACCCAGCAGCGGGAGTTCGCCAAGCGCATCAAGCGACTCTCCGAAAACGGCGTCTCTGTATTTCTGCTAATCGGCAACCACGATCTGCCCAACGCCATCGGGCGGGCTACCACCACCGAAATCTTCAACACACTGGCGGTAAAAAACGTGCATGTCGCCAACCATCCCGATACGCATAAAATACAGACACCGGCGGGTGAAATCCAAATCGTCGCCCTGCCCTGGCTTAGACGAAGCTTCCTGCTGGCAAAAGAAGACTCCAAGAACCTCAACTTCGACGAGCTAAACCAGCAGATGCAGCAAAAGCTGACCAATATCATCGACGCCGAAGCCGAAAAGCTAAATTCCACATTACCGTCGATACTAGCCGCCCACGTCTGGGTAACCGGTGCCAAGATAGGCTCTGAGGATTACATGACCATCGGACAGGAGCATGTGCTTCTGCCCAGCAACGTGGCAAACCCGGCTTTCGACTACATCGCTCTTGGGCACATCCACCGCCACCAGGTCCTGTCCGAAGAGCCACCGATAGTATACGCCGGCAGCCTGGACAGGCTGGACTTCGGTGATGAAGGCATTGAAAAGGGTTTCTGCGTGGTTGATATTGAAGCGAAAACAGACAAGAGAAAGGTTTCGTACAGGTTCCAGCCGTTGAACGGGCGACGTTTCGTAACCGTCAGGGTTGATATCGACCCGCAGAACACCGAGCCTACGGAGACCATTCTAAAGGCTATTGCCGAACAGGATATTGATGGGGCTATTGTCCGCCTGCAGGTCACCCTGCCCCAGGAACTGGAGGGACAGATAAGGGACGGCGACATAAGAGATGCGCTTAAGAAAGCCAGCTATTATACCGTTGCCAAGGACATCAGGCGTGAAAGCCGCACCCCCCGCTTGGGCGATCGTACCGCCGAGGAGATAACCCCCTTCCAAGCGCTGGAAGCCTATCTTAAATCAATCAACGCATCGCCGGAGCGTACTAAAACTTTGCTGGAATACGGAGAGAGGCTCATCAGGGAGAATCAGGAAGGAGACAATGGTGCACTACCCAAGACAACAACCCATATTTGAAAGCCGATATGACGCCGGCAAACAGCTAGCCGAAAAGCTGGGTGAATACAGGAACCAGTCGGTTATCATTCTTGCCATCCCCAACGGTGGTATACCGGTGGCGCTGCAGGTAGCCCTGGCGCTCAACGCAGATCTGGACCTGATAATCTCCCGTAAAATCCCCATCCCCCTTAGGCCTGAGGGTGGATTCGGCGCCGTTGCCGACGACGGCACCACCATCCTCAACCAGGATGTCCTTAAAACTATCAACCTCAATGAAAAGCAGGTCAACTACCAGGTGAGTAGGGTGCGAAACGACATCCAGCAGCGAAGCCTGCTATATCGCGGCAGCAGACCTATAACCATCGTAAGCGACAAGACGGTGATAATCATAGATGATGGGCTGGCTTCGGGCTATACGATGATGGCAGCAGTGGAGTCCATCCGCCGTCGCCAGCCGAAG
>DUFE01000083.1 GCA_011170385.1 Dehalococcoidia bacterium
CCGCCGTAGCCGAGACCTCCAACCACCTGCCCAAATTCCTGGGTGGTACCATCCCTTACATTATGGGCTTATTCAAGTCTCTGTTGGGCTATCGCAATAAGGACGTTGTTATGAAGGTGAACGACAGGGAGGAAGAGGGGCGGATATTAAGCGTGGTGGTGGCTAACGGTTGTTACTTCGGCGGTGGTATGCGGGTGGCACCGCACGCCGATATCGCTGATGGGCTGCTGGATGTCATCGCCGTCGGTGATATGGGAAAGATTGAACTGTTGCGTGCTTTCCCGAATATATATAGGGGCACTCATATACACCATCCCAAGGTCAAGACGGATAAGGCGACGCGGGTTACCATAGACTCCGATGAGAGGTTTCTGGTTCACGCTGACGGCGAGTTCCTGGGCGAGGGTCCTGTATCCTTTCGGCTGATGCCGTCTGCATTGAGCATTGCCGTCTAAGGCAGGATGCGGCTCTAGTCTGTATTCTCTTTTTGGTATATACCCTGGTATCCCTGCGTGTGGTCTGTCAGCCGGAAGAAAACGAGCTGTATTACCCTGGCGTTCTTTTGTAACTGGAAGCCCTGCGGGTGGTAGACCACCATCAGTGACTCAGAGCGTCCGCAGTAGCCGGCGTCCCATACTGCGGTGTTCACTGTAACACCACAGCGCAGCAGGCTGGATCTGGGTGTTGCCAGCGCCATAATATTCTCTGGAAGGTTGACCACCTCGTTATAGATGATGTTGTAGATGCCAGGCGCTAGCTGGATATAGCCTAGCCCGTCGAAAACCAGTGGCGAAAGTGAAGACACCACTCGCTGGCTGTTATCAGCGGCAATCCTGCCCGTTGATTGCAGCATGGATACTTCACGCAGGGTGAGGTCGATGCCGTTGGGCTGCAGCTGCTCTTCGGGGTTCGTCAAGCCTTCTACCAAAGGCGGTTTCTGCTTTAGTAGATTCTTTATATCTTTTTTAGTCAGGACTGCTGTCATATCAAATCTCAGTAAAAAGCGGCGGTGTTTCTGCTAATTTTAGCTTTTTTCTGCGCATAATATCAATTCGGATCTGCATGGGCTTGCTGTGTCCTACCGAAGCAGGAGGGTATCTTAATCAGGCTGTCCTTTGGTTGAAAGATGCCAGAGGTCGGACTTTAAGGGAATACTACAACTGGTTTCGCCTATTGTTTCTTTGTAGAAATGTTAAACGGTACGTAAAGCGGGCATGTGCCAACGATTGAAGTGACAATCCATAAAGAACCAAATATATACAGAACTATGTCCAAGGCTCCAGAAGTTAGAAATATGGCTGCTAAAATAAATGCTATACCCGCTATCATTCTGACTGTTCTATCGGTACTACCCATATTCTTTTTCATTTGTCACCTCCATTGGTCTACCATCGGTGCTATTATACACCATTATATACCATAGAGGATGCCATATTTTTGACATGGACTTTATGAAAATGATACCTTCGGCAATAAACCGGGAGGACTTATGAGAAAGTCTACCAAATATACCAAATCGCATAATCTGATACTAGAAGCGATGGCAATCCCATTTGAAAGCTACCCGAGAATCATCAAGAAAATGAAAGACCGGGACCTTTATCTGCTCATGTCGGAGCTTAACCAGGCTTGTAATCAGATTGTAGAGGCGGTTAGCAATACTACCAAGTTTGAGGTCAAGCCAACACCGGCACAGTTCGAGGATGCTGAAAAGCTGCGACCCGTTATTCAGGAAATGCAGAAAGAGCTGGAGCTACGACTCAATGAGTGAGAGGCAAAGGATAGCAAGAGCCGGTTTGATCGGCTCGGTTGCCTAAGTCGCTGTGTATACACTATTACTACCCTAATATGTGGCGTCTAGTAAAAACCACCCATATTGGAAGAGATGCCAGCAAAAACCAGTGTGCTACAGGCTGATAGACCTTAACCTCTTTGCTAGAATTGCTGGAATTTACAGGACCAAGGTTATCTATAATATATTCAATCAAGCCCTCCAGCTTCTCTTCATAGAAATACTCTCCATCTGTTTGTTCGGCGATATTCTTTAAAAATTCCTCTTCGAAATAAGAAACATAATCAACTCCCAGCCTTTTGGCATAGTTTCCGGTAAATTCCCCGTCACTATCGTATAAGGGAATTCTGGCTCCTTCCTGTTCTCCAAAGCCTACCGTAATCACTTTTACACCGTTTTCTGTCGCTTCTTTTACTGCGCGTTTAATGTTGCTCTCTTCGTGGTAGGTTAATCCCTGTCGCAATAGAAAATACGGCTCGCCGTCACTGAAGAGGATGATTATTTTGGCTTGCTCGGCTTCTGAAAATTTACCTACTACATTCTGCACGGATTCTCCGAGGCTTGTGCCATCACCGGGGATGGAGTTTATATCGAGCATCTTCTTGATGCTCTCTTTAAGATAAGGGTAGTCTTCTTTTCCAACGAAAGGCACGTGAGACCTGGCTATGGTGGTGAAGCCATGGAGAGATATCTTTACCTGCCCCAACATTTCCATACTATCTATGATTTCATATAGAACCGGCTTTACTCTTTCTAGCCTGCTGGTGGAGTCGGGGTCCTTTCTAGCTGCCATGCTCCTGCTGACATCTACCAGAAGAGCTATCTCTCCGGTCTTTTCCGCAGCTGCGGAAACGTAATACGTAACCCTGGGCAAAGCAAGCGTTATAATGAGCATAACCATCAGTATCCCGGCTGTGGCATACTTCTCTAACTGTTTTTTACCCAGATGCCGGAGAGATAACGGAAAAATTGCGGCTGCTTCTTTCTTTGCTTTCCATCCCCAGAACCCCAATCCTAAAAGCAAAGGTGGCAGAGCCAGTAAAAGCCAAAGGGCATCAGGATTTTCAAATGTCATCCTTTGTCTCTTTCAAAGTTATGTTTAGAATCCTTTATCGACGTCTTCTCCTAAAGAATGTCCTGGTTTCTGGACAAGAGCCGCCATAGGCATCTGTTCAGACATAGGTCTTTGTATTATCGCATCCTGTAACTTCTCAAGGAACTCAAGGTTGTATTTAGCACTATCGTTATTGGGGTCAACCCTTATCGCATCTTCAAGTTTGCTGATTCCTTCCATCAATCCAAACCATGGCGTGTTATTGCTAAGAACGGTTAGGGAATCCTTCCCCATAAGAGTCCCCAGATTATAAAGGGCTAAGGTTAAAAGCCTGTCATCCGTGCTTTGTAAGGCTGCTTGCTGGAAGTATGCGGCAGCTCTTACAATCGGGTATTCCGATGGGCGTTCATCTGTGGCAGGCAGCAGCTCTGCCGGAAGAGTGTATGCTGATGCGCCCTTGTTATACGATTCAATATCTGCTCTTTTTATCCATTCCGG
>DUFE01000084.1 GCA_011170385.1 Dehalococcoidia bacterium
CCTTATACTATGACGAGCCGATATCGCCAACCGTCATAATCACGGCATCCTCTCTGTTATCCGTATAGTATCTCTTTCTCAATCCCCATTCGCTAAATCCATACTTTCCATACAGCTTCCGGGCACTATCATTGGAGGCGCGCACCTCCAGAGTAACCAGCGAAGCCTTCATTGCTATAGCCAGCTCGATAAGGGATAACAACAGTAGCTCCCCCACCCCCTGCCGGTGGCATGATTTCCTTACCGCTATATTTACTATATGGGCTTCTTCAGATAAAATCCAGAAGCCAGCAAACCCGGCAACATACTGAGCCGTGCGTTCACCAACCCTTATTCCGTTTGACGCGGGCATAGTATCAGCTTCGCAGGCTACAACGTAGTGAGCCAGCGGATTATCCAGCTCACGCTGGAAGTTCACCGGCGGCAGCATTGTCGGAAAGGCTTCCCGATCAATATCGGTGACTTGCTCAATGTCACTCCGGCACATCAAGCGTACGTAATACGGCAACGATCGCCCCATAATCCTTTATATTAATGCGTGCAATAGTAAGTTTCTAATCAAGGCTCTCTATTGCTATTCTATCTTTACGTCGCTATAACGCTCCCACTCGCTATAGACGCAACCGCAGTACTGTTGCCGGTACAGGTCCATAGGCTTGGTTATATGGCGGCTGTCGGAGTACCGCTTCCGTAAATCGGCATACAGGAACTCTATGCCCTTCTCTCTGGCTATGTTATCTCCTACTTCCTGTAACAGGCTATGCTTCTGCTGGTGGCTTATAAGCAGGCTTGTGGTAAAGGCATCATAGCCCATCCTTAAAGCGCTTTCGGCGGTCTTCGATAAGCGAATATTAAAGCAATGGCGACAACGATTTACTTCATCGCCGACGACCCGCCTGAAGTAATCGACGATATCATAGCCCTCAATCGTAATCAGTGGAAACTCCAGGTTTTTAGCCAGCGAATGCATCGCCTCCAGTCGCCGCTGGTGCTCCATATAGGGATGGACATTGGGGTTGTACCACAGGGATGCTACTTTGTAACCCTGCCGCCGCCAGTGCTCTATGGTATAGGCGGTGCAGTGGGCACAGCAGCAGTGAACCAGTACAGAGCCGATCTTCATAATTCATTTCTAGTCACAACAGGGTCGGCTGGGGCGGTTTATCCTTGTTATACGGTAGCCCCAGGTGCTTGTAAGCCAGTATAGTAGCCACTCTGCCCCGTGGAGTCCTTTCCAGAAAGCCCAGCTGCAGCAGGTATGGCTCGTATACGTCCATAATCGTGTCCGCTTCCTCGCTTATGGAAGCGGCTATGGTATCCAGCCCTACAGGCCCACCGTTGAACTTCTCTATTATGGTGTGTAGCACCTTGTGGTCGATGTCGTCCAGTCCTACGGGATCTATTTCCAGCTTGGACAGCGCTTCAAGTGCTGCCTTTCGGCCGACGTTGCCATTCGATACTACCTGCGCGTAGTCACGCACTCTTTTCAGCAGGCGGTTCGATACCCTGGGTGTTCCTCTGGCACGGCAGGCAATTTCTTTTAATCCGCTGTCCTCGGCTTTTACCCCTAGTATTCCGGCGGAGCGCTTGAGTATCGCCTCTATCGCTTTCTGGTCGTAGAAATCGAGGCGGTAGACGGCTCCGAAGCGATCTCTTAATGGCGGGCTCAACTGGGCAAACCTGGTGGTAGCGCCGATAAGGGTAAAGGCGGGCAGGTTAAGCCGCAGGCTGCGCGCACCCGGCCCCTTACCGATAACGATATCCAGCGCCCTGTCCTCCAGAGCCGGATAAAGCACTTCCTCAACTGCACGGTTGAGACGGTGTATCTCATCAATAAAGAGTACGTCTTGACTATGCAAGTTGGTCAGTATAGCTGCCAGGTCTCCGGTTCGCTCTATCGCTGGTCCCGAGGTAATCCTTATACTTACCCCCATCTCTAAAGCGATTATACCAGCAAGAGTCGTCTTGCCCAGCCCTGGCGGGCCGTATAGCAGTATATGGTCAAGCGCCTCTCCCCTGCCCTTGGCAGCGGTTATGGCGATGTTCAAATTGTCCTTTACCTTTTCCTGACCGATAAAGTCTTTTAGGCACTTCGGCCGCAGGCTGTTATCGAGCGGTTTATCTTCATTGCCGGGCTTGCCAGATATAATGCGGTCTATCCTCTTTACCCCCAACCATTATGTAATGTTCTCTTTCCTATACCGGTATCACGTCAATTATACCACATCGCTCTAACGATAAATTGAAAAGAAGAACCGCCCATCTTTTATCAGGGCGGCTTGGTATCTTGTATCCTATTGGATTATATCCGTTCTATTCCACCAAACCGGACTCGCTCTCCGTTGCTAACAGCTTCTCTTGGTTGGTTTCTCCTATAGCTTATCTTATTTCCTTGATTTCTTATACGGAAGGTTCTTCACTGCCGGCTTCATCCACCACCTCTTCGCACGCTTCGTTACCTGTTTCTTCAGAGGTTTCCTCCGGCGACAGTCTTAGTTCACCAACGCTCGCTTCAAGTCGTTTCGCCTCTTCCGCTTCCTCCAGCCTGCGTGCCGCCTCTTCGGATGCCTCCTTGCAAGCCTGGCAACGTGCGGGGATGAGCTTACCGATAATCACATTTTCCTTAAGCCCGGACAAACGGTCGACCTTGCCGAAAACGGCAGCTTCGGTTAGGACCCTGGTAGTCTCCTGGAATGATGCCGCCGCCAGCCAGCTATCGGTGCTCAAAGATGCCCTGGTGATACCCATAAGCACCGGGTGCGCCGTAGCCGGCTCACCACCTTCTGAAAGCACCTTGGCATTTATTTCTTCATAGCGGAACCGGTCTATCAGCTCGCGAGTTACCAAGTCGTAATCACCTGGGGAATCGATGCGTACCTTGGATAGCATCTGCCTAACGATTACCTCGATGTGTTTATCATTTATATGAACCCCCTGTGAGCAGTAGACCTTCTGCACCTCGTCCACCAGATATCGCTGGGCGGCTTCCTTGCCCAGAACTATCAGTATGTCATGCGGATTGATAGAGCCATCGGTAAGCTGCTGTCCGGCTTTAACCTTACCCCCATCCTCGATACGTATACTAGTAGCTGCCGGGATGATATACTCCCGTTCCTCTGTCTCTTCAAACTTTATCGACAGCTGTCCGTCTTCGACTACCGCTTCGCCTGAAACACGAGCGACAACGGGTTCGTCCTGGGATGTCACCTCTTTTTTCGATGTTTTGGTCTTTTTTTCATCCTTTGGTCTTGCCAGTACGCTGCCTATATCCACCCACTGACCGCTTTTAACCTCTATCTGCCAGCCTTCAGGTAGGGGATAATCATCGCTAAATATTTCCATACTGGTAATCTTGATACGCCTGCCATTACCTTCATCGAATATCTGCGCTTCGCCATCTATTTCGGATATTATCGCCTGTGCTTTTGGTGGACGGGCTTCGAATAATTCCTCTACGCGGGGTAAGCCGCTGGTAATATCTAAGCCGACAACACCACCGGTGTGAAAGGTCCGTAGCGTTAGCTGCGTGCCCGGCTCGCCGATACTCTGGGCAGCAATAATACCCACCGCCGTACTCAGGTCTACCAGCCGCCCATTGGATAGGTCGCGCCCATAGCAGAGCCTGCACAATCCGTTTTGTGACTGACAGCTCAGGGGAGACCTGGCATATATGCTTTTTATACCGGTGGAGACAATATCTTTTGCCTTCTGCTCATCGATCATATCGTTGCGGCTAACGATAACCTCGCCACTTTCCGGGTCGATGATATCGGCAGCTGCCAGCCTGCCCACTATTCTAACGGCGAAGGATGGCAACAATCCTTTCTCCTTGGGTTCGTGTATCCAGGTCCCATCCATAGTACCGCAGTCTTCTTCCCTTATGATTACA
>DUFE01000085.1 GCA_011170385.1 Dehalococcoidia bacterium
CGATTGAAGCTATGGAGAAGCATGGCGCCATCGTAAAGATGACCGCCGACGAACTATTCGGTGTTATAGAGGAGCATGCCAGAGACGGCGTCGATTTTATAACCGTTCACTGTGGAGTTACCCGGCAGGCCATCGAGAGGTTAAGAGCGCAGAGGCGGGTTGCGGACGTGGTGTCGCGAGGCGGTGCCTTTCTGATAGGCTGGATGCTATATAACGATTGTGAAAATCCTTTATACGAGCTATACGACAGGCTGCTGGAGATTGCCCGGCAGTATGACGTTACCTTGAGCCTTGGTGATGGTATGCGCCCAGGCAGTCTGGCGGACGCCACCGACAGGGCGCAGATTGAAGAGCTGATAACCCTCGGTGAGCTTGTCCAGCGGGCGCGGCAGGCAGAAGTACAGGTTATGGTTGAAGGTCCCGGGCACCTGCCGATAAACCAGATTGAGGCTAATGTTCAATTACAGAAGTCCCTCTGCAATGAAGCCCCCTTCTATGTATTGGGACCGTTAGTAACCGATGTTGCCGCTGGCTACGACCATATCACCGGAGCCATCGGTGGCGCTGTTGCCGCTGCCGCCGGTACCGATTTTCTGTGCTACGTAACTCCAGCAGAGCACCTGTCTCTGCCCGATCCCGAAGACGTCAGGCAGGGTGTAATAGCCTCGCGTATCGCCGCCCATGCCGGAGATATCGCCAAGGGGGTAGAAGCAGCCGACGATTGGGACCGCAAGATGTCTATGGCGCGGAAGGGTTTTAATTGGATGGAGCAAGCTAGGCTATCACTTGACCCTGAGCGTTTCAACCGGGTTCACGGGAAACACGCCACCGGCGGGAAGACTTGCAGTATGTGCGGCAAATTCTGTGCTATGGAGATAGCGGAGAAATATCTGGATATAAAGGTAACCAGATGTCCATAAGGTCATCGGCAGTGATAGCAGACTAAGATATTGAAATGAGAACAGGTTTATAGAATGGTCAGGGCTATCGTCTACCTGCTGGCAATTGTTACCGCTGAAGTTGTCACGGTCTTTTCTCAACCGATATGGGGTATAGCCTGTCATTTTGTGATCCTGCTGGCGATAGTGATAGACTCGGCAAAGATAGATAGATATTACTACGGCAGGATGATGCTTTCGCTGTCACTGGTGCCACTGGTAAGAATTATCAGCCTGTCTATGCCACTGGCTGATATACCACAGCTCTGGTGGTACCCCATTATATATCTACCACTTTTGGTGGCGGCTATCGTGGTGGCGCGTCTGGCGGAATACAAGCCCAGGGATGTAGGTATTACTTTCGGTAACAGCTTGGGCTTAATACCGCTTTACCTGCTTATAGGGGCTCTGGGTATCGGCTTGGGGGTAGTGGAGTATTTTATCCTGAAAGCGGAGCCGCTGGTGGTAGATCCCACATGGCAGAACGCTTGGTTGCCGGCACTGGTTTTGCTGTTTTCGACCGGGTTTGTGGAGGAGTTCATCTTCCGCGGGGTTATACAGCGAGCGGTAGTGAATGTCTTCGGCAGCTGGGGAATTGTCTATGTCAGCCTGCTGTTTGCCGTTCTTCACTTAGGCTGGATAGAAGTGGCAAACCCTCTTTCATGGGTAGATATAGTTTTTGTCTTCGTTATTGTATTGTTCTTCGGCTGGATAGTAAAAAAAACAGGGTCACTTCTCGGGGTAACCCTGTCTCACGGATTAACCAATGTAATGCTGTTTATTATCGCCCCTACGTTGTTCTAGGCAAGTACCTCAATTATCTTGGTAACCATAATCACGGCAAACGTCATAAGTAGCGGTACGATGCTGACGGATAGGAACCTGCCCAGGCGCGAGGAGAAGCCGGAAGCTTTTGCCGTAGCCAGCTCCTTGGTGGTTAGAAAGAATACCAGAATGCCTGCCGTAGCGATGCTTATCGCCGCGGTAAGCCCCAATGCTGCAACAGTGGTTAAGGTGGTAACCGTTGTCGTTGATACTGTGGTAATCATATATCTTTCCTTTCCGCCTGTACTAACATTCTAGCATTAGAAGCCATTTTGTCAATCGGATTACCAATTCGAGGCGATAGTAGCATAAAAGAAGACATTTGTCAATACCATGAGTACTAAAGTACTATAATAATAGACAAATAGCTGTCCAAAAAAAGATACAAAAGTCTAATTAACGGGGAACAACTACCGATGTATTATAAATATGAACCGCGTTGGCAGCAAGGGTAAAATCTGATAAACTAGCTTGATTATCGGTTATAATTCATAAAAAACGGGGGAACGGATACCGATGAAGAAGAGCGTAGCCGTCGTTACCGATACTACAGCGTGTATACCGAAGGACAAGGTTGCCGAATACAACATAGAGCTGGTGCCGATAGAGGTTATTTTCGGCAGCAAGGTCTATCGTGATGGTATCGATATAAGCCCGACCGAATTCTATGCTATGCTCCGCAAAGCGGACAAACTACCGACGACATCCGGTTCACTGCCGGTGCCATATCTCGAGGCTTATCACTGTGCCGGTAAGAGGGCGGATGGCATTCTGTGTATCACCGAGTCGTCGAAGTTCAGCGGCATGGCTAACTCGGCACGTCTGGCTATTGAAATGGCGAAGGAAGAGCTGCCGGGTATAGAGATACGGGTACTGGAGTGCTCCAGTGCCGCTGCCGGTCAAGGTCTGGTGGTGCTGGCGGCAGCTGGGGCAGCTAAGGCGGGGAAGAGCCTGAACGAGACTGTCGATATGGTCAACGAATTGATGCCCAGGGTGCATCTGTTTGCTTCGCTGGAGACCCTGCATTATCTGGCAAAAGGTGGGAGGGTGCCGCAGGCGGCTGAACTGGTAAACTCGATACTTAAAATCAAGCCGGTATTTTCGGTGAATGGTGGCGAAGCCCACACCCTGGCACTGCCCAGAAGTACCGATAGCGCCATTAACAATATACTGCGGTTGATGAGGCGCAAGGTGGAAAGGGATCAGCTGATTCATGCAGCCGTGATGCACGCCGACGCGCTGGAGCAGGCGCTCTATCTCAAACATAAGATAGAATCCATGTTCACCTGTAAAGAACTTTTCGTAACCGAGTTTACGCCGGTGATGGGTGTTCATACCGGGCCGGGAGTGATCGGTGTCGCCTTCTACTGTGAGGAGTAGCATACGTGCAGGTCTATCTGGTGAAACGGGTTGAAATACCCTATAATCAATCTGCAAAGAAGGCAAAAAGGAGAGAGAAATGGAGATAAAAGTTATAGCCGGCGATGTAATCCATGTCGAAACTGGCGCCGTGGTAATCGGCTGCTTCAAGGAAGAAAAACGCCTCGGCGGTGAATCGGCTGCAATAGATGAGGCTCTCGACGGAGCGATATCGAGGCTTATAAGCCAGGGTGAGGTCAAGGGTAAGCCGGGTGAGGTAACCATTATTCACAGCCTGGGGAGGATTCCAGCCGCCAGGGTGGTGGTTGTCGGGCTGGGTAAAAAAGACGAACTTAAACTAGATGGAGTACGTAGTGCCGTTGCCGAAGCCTGCCGCCACCTGCAGCGGAAGGACGTTACCGATGTGGCAGTCGACGCTATAGGAAAAGACGTACCGGGCATAACTGCGGAGGTTTATGCGCAGGCGGTGGCTGAAGGCGCTTTGCTGGGGGTCTACACTTTTCGCAGGCATATCACAGGAGAAAACAATAAAGGCGAACTGAAGAAGCTCACGATAATAAGTAAAAGCAAAGAAGAAATTACCTCGTTAGAGAAAGGTGTTGAAAAGGGAAGGATAATCGCCGAGGCAGCAAACATGGCTCGTGATATGGTTAATGAGCCGTCAAATTATATGACGCCAACCGATATGACAGGCGTGGCAAAAAAGGTGGCGGAGGATTACAACATTGATCTAACCATACTGGAGAAGAATGAGATGCAGAAACTGGGGATGGGAGCGCTGCTGGGGGTGGCGCAGGGTAGCTGCCAGCCGCCGAAATTTATAGTCCTGAATTACAAAGGTGGCGGTTCCGACGGTATCGATCTTGCTCTGGTGGGCAAGGGGGTAACTTTCGATTCAGGCGGTATCTCCATTAAGCCCTCGGCAAAGATGGATGAGATGAAGGACGATATGTCTGGCGGGGCGGCGGTTATAGCGGCTATCTCCGCCATAGCGCAGCTAAAACCGAAGATAAACGTTATCTCCATCGTGCCGGCAGTGGAGAACCTGCCCAGCGGCACTGCCATAAAGCCGGGTGATATCCTGACGGCAATAACTGGTAAGACGATTGAGATAATATCCACTGATGCCGAAGGCAGGCTCATTCTGGCTGACGCTCTGGGCTACGTTAATAAAATGAAGCCGAAGGCGATTGTTGACGTGGCTACTTTAACCGGTGCCTGCATAGTGGCGCTGGGAAACATCTGCACCGGGGCTTTTAGCAATAACCAGCGGCTGGTGGACGGGGTTATCGCCGCCGGCGCCGAAGCCGGCGAACTTATATGGCAGATGCCGATGTACGACGAATACAAGGAGCAGAACAAGAGCAACGTCGCCGATATCAAGAACGTCGGCGATAAGGGCGCCGGGTCCATCACCGCCGCCCAGTTTCTGGCGGAGTTTGTCGATGATACGCCGTGGGTGCATCTGGATATCGCCGGGACCAGCTTCGTCGATAAAGAGCGGAAGTACACGGTAAAAGGGGCTACCGGAGTGCCGGTGCGCACCCTGGTTAACCTGGCGGTTGCTCTTGCCGAAAAGTAGCTTCGGGCAGCGGCTATTCCAATTAGGAGCTAAAGGATGACGAGAACCATTGGCGGGTGCAACGATAACGGCGGCATCTATATGTTTGCCGGAAAGGGTGGCGTCGGCAAGACCACCTGTGCCGCCACCGCAGCGCTCCACTATGCTTCGCTGGGAAAAAAGACGCTGGCTATTTCCACCGACGCCACGCCATCGCTGGCACACATCTTCGAGGCAGCCATAGACGATAAGCCGGCAAGAATCAGGGATTGTCTGTACATAAGCGAGCTGGGCATAAACGAGATCGAGCAGATGTGGGACAGGAAGTTCGGTAGGGATGTCTACCAGGTCTTCTTCTCCATCGTCGACATAGATTACGATTCCTTCGTTAGCTTTATGACCTCGATGTTGCCCGGTTTGAGCGATGAGTTCATGGTGGATTACATAAGGGAGTTAAGGATAAGCGGTGAGTACGATACCATCGTATGGGATACTGCGCCGCTGGGACAGACGCTGGCGCTGCTTGAAACACCGAATATGCTGGTGGAACACTTGAAGCTGGCGCCGCGTATCTATTCCAGGTTGAGGATCAGCGGTAAACAGGAACCGGTGATGAACATAATCAAGAGGTGGCAGAAGCTTTCGGCGGATAACTTAGCCTTTTTAAGGAGCGAGGTCCGCTTCAGCCTGGTCACCATACCGGAAGCGCTGGCGTTCGAGCAGCTCGAGGGTATCTTCGGTGAGCTGGGCAGGTTCGGCTTCGGGGTGGAGAGGCTGATAATAAACAATGTGGTCAGGGCGGACGGCTCCGCCTTCCTCAAGGCTAGGGCGGAGCAGCAAAAGAGATACATAGATATGATTTACCGCCGCTACTCCGATATCGAGATAATCGAGCTGCCGATGCACCCCTGCGAGATAAAGGGGCTGGACAGGCTGGATGAGATCGAGGGCAGCCTGTTCCGATAGGGGATATGAAAAGTAATATAATCCCGAGAATGGAGTTGCTCAAAGCGTCGCCGTATTTCTCCGGGTTAAGCATTACCGAGCTTGAAGAAGTCAGCCGTCTCTTATTCGAAAGAAGTTATGAGCGCGATGAGATAATACTTGCCGAGGGAGACGAAACCGGGGCGCTGTACTTCGTTGCTTCTGGTGCGGTTAAGGTGTTCAGGGCGTCGGCTGACGGCAAGGAGCAGATACTGGCTATCGTCCTTCCAGAGGAAGCCTTCAACGAAACTCCAGTATTCAACGGTGGCATCAATCCCGCCAGTGCCCAGGCTATGACGCCGGTCGTCGTCTACGGTTTGAATAGTGGTGATATGGAAGCCGTTTTGCGGGCAAAACCGCAGGTGGCGATGAACGTCATCAGGATTATGGCGAAGAAGCTGCGTTACCTGGTATCGTTGGTAGAAGAGCTGTCATTCAAGCGTGTCATCAGCCGTATCGCCAGGATACTGCTCGACTACGCCGGGGACGGGGCTGCTGCCGGGATGCGGCTGACGCAGCGCGATATGGCGGCTATGGCGGGTACTGCCCGTGAGGTAGTCGGCAGGTCGCTGAAGGAGCTAGTAGAGAACGGAACTATCAGGATGGAGCGTCATCGTATTATAATTAGCGATAGGGACGCCCTGGAGGACATAGCGGAGCAATCGTTTTAAGACATAGGTTACAGACAGAGTATAATTAATACAATAAAATAGTAAAATAAAGGTAATAATATATGGAAAATTCGATGACGCCACAGATAAACAGGGACAGGTGCGATGGCTGCGGGCTGTGCGTTATGGTTTGCTGGCTCGATGGTCTGGTGATTATCAATGGCGTTGTCGCCATCGTTGAAGGTGTAGAATGCGACTGGTGCACCCAGTGTGAAGCCGTCTGCATCAACGAAGCTATAACCTGCCCCTACGAGGTAATCCTGGGCTAGAAACCGTCTGAAATCCCTTTAAATCATAATTCCATCTTGATATATCACTTTTCACCTGCTGTAAGTTTAATCCCTATTTCCATAAGAGACTAAGGTTACATACATTTGCCGCATGCCGGCGTAGACTTTCGTTGAAGTCGTAAGGCTGGATTAATGCCGCCGTGTTTTCGGCGTGCTGGTTTCGACACTACGTAGAGGTGGAATATCATGGTAATGTGGAGGATAAAAAGCTGCCCTAGGTGCGGCGGTGATATATATGTCGATATCGAGGGTGATATACTATTTGACCACTGTTTGCAATGCAGCTATATGAGCCCGAGCAAGGACGCTCCCTGCCCCAGGTGCGGCTCCGGGCTGCATATTGACCCCGATAAGTGGGAGAATTATCTATACTGCGATATCTGCGGTTATAGCACCAGGCTGCATAAAGTAGCCAAGTAAGGTTTGCCGGAAGCTTAAGGCAGCAGATGGCAATCAGCCTGTTTATCCTGCCCGGAAAGAAGCAACTCTGTTGCCGACTGCTTGCTTATACCGTCTATAGCGATGACCTTGTTTCTGGCGGTATGACCTCTGATTATGCTTATCCTGTTCTGATCCACCGCCAGCAGCCGGCACAGGAAATCGAGTAGCTCCTCGTTAGCTTTACCTTTTACCGGCGGCGCCGCTATCTTCACCCGCAGAACATTGCCGGCGAAACCGGCGATCTCATTCTTGGTGGCATTGGGGATAACCCGTATTGAAATTACAGCCCTCTGAACGGACATATCGGAGCTAATTATACTATAAGTAAGGGCACTGTGACTTTAAAGCTCACTCTTGGCGATAACGCCGAAGGAGATCCCTGATAACAAGAGGAGTGCCGCCAGGCCTCCCCAGAATATAGTAGTGGTAAAGGCAGTACTTAAATTATTAGTGCTACTTATAAAGGCAGGAGATATCTCCAGGGCGGTCAAGATAGCCATAATAATACATAGAATGCCCGTGATGGAAAACGATAAGGATGTCAGCTTCATCATACACCTCCCTTTTACAGCTTCGGTTTTACTTAGTTTATTTTGCAGCTGTGTTCCGATATAATCTATGCAATGCAGGATGGTAGCACAGGGATAACTTAACGTCAATAATAATGATACAGGTTATAACTGGGGTATTATAACATTATGACGTCTCTCGAACAGGAGGTGGGCGGGCTACTTCGCCGAAAGGGGCTGACGCTGGGGCTGGTGGAATCTGCAACCGGCGGGCTTATATCGCAGCTTGTGACCGGCGTTCCCGGCAGCTCGGAATATTACAAGGGTTCGGTTACCGCCTATAGCAACGAGGTCAAAATTGGACTGGTTGGCGTAAAAGGAGAGACAATTAAAGAGTATGGTGCAGTCAGTCCGCAGACAGCCGAGGAGATGGCAAGGGGTGGCAGAAGGGTGCTGGGTGTGGATGTGTGCCTGTCCGATACTGGTATTGCTGGTCCCGGCGGCGCCACCGCAGGTAAACCGGTAGGATTATTCTATATAGGCTTGTCACATAAAGGCGGCACCTTCAGTCGGAAACATGTCTTCCAGGATGACCGGGAGCAGAACAGGCATGCTGTCGCCCAAGCCGCATTGCAATGGCTTAAAGGGTATCTAATGGGTCTGGAGTAGTACCTGCGGGGGTAAAGATTGGCTGGAAATCTACCGGAAAAGCACGTCGTTACCTGTTTCCTGGAATGCGATGGCAGAGTGCTGATTCTACGCCGCAGCCAACAGGTGGGCAGTTTCAGGGGGAGATGGGCAGGCATTAGCGGCTATGTAGAGACGACCGCCGGTGAGCAGGCACTGGTTGAGATAGAGGAGGAAACCGGCTTGTGCCGGGATGATGTGGAACTGGTGAGGGAGGGCAGGCAATTTAAGGTTACAGGTGGTAGAGCCAGGTGGGTGGTGCACCCTTTCCTTTTTCGTATTAGAAACAGGGATGGGATTAAGATTGACTGGGAGCATAGCGATAAACGGTGGATATTACCCGGGGAGATTGATGATTACCCGACGGTACCAAAGCTGAAAGAAGTCCTGAAAAGTGTGCTGGGAGAGTGAAAAAGGGAAATAACGTTTAAAAAAATAGGCAGATTGAGGGGCGAAGCCCCTCTTTTTATATCTCCCCCTTAATCCCCCTCTCCATGCAAATGTTGAAACACAATTCGATACCTATCAACCTTGTTCTGCCTGTGCATAGAGATGCAAAGGAACCAATAAACAAGTTATATATGTATTATAKTCAATCAGAATGCTACAAAATGATAATAATGTAGCATTTAAAGAGCTTATAGGTAAGTGTAAACAACCTTGATATGGCCTATATCAATATCATCTAACCTATTGACAACACCTATATCGGGGAATACTATGGCTTTATCTATTATATACAATTATAGGAGGCTATTATTTTGGCTAAAAGAAAAGGTACCATGACCAATAGGGAGAGGGTGGAGGCACTACTCCAGCACAAAAAACCGGATAGGGTGCCTATCTGGCCTTTT
This sequence comes from Dehalococcoidia bacterium, assembly GCA_011170385.1. Classification (GTDB taxonomy): domain Bacteria; phylum Chloroflexota; class Dehalococcoidia; order Dehalococcoidales; family W693; genus W693. The sequence continues at coordinate 9,141 of DUFE01000085.1, forward strand.
GCCTACCAGGGTTTTGCCACTGTATATACCGGCACTTCTATCGCCGATGCCTACAACAAACCAAAAACCGCCTATGAAGCCCAGAGGAAGACCTGCCAGGACTTTGACTGGGTCTTTACGGCAATGCTTTCTTATGCCGCTTACGGTGGCTGGGAGTTCGGCGGTGAAATCAAGTGGCCCAGTGGTGAATTTTCCCAGGCTCCTACAGTAACACGCCATCCGGTAGAGACTGTGGAAGATGTTTGGAAACTGGAAAAACCCGAAGTGTCAACTGCTGGAATTGTTCCTCTGGTTGTGGAGTTTACAAAGATGTGCCAAGAGGAATGGCTGGACAACCAAGGATTTAATGTGCTTGCTCTATGCTACGGCCCCTTTAACACCGCCGGTAACGTTGCTGGTCCGGCCAATCTGTGTAAGTGGGTACTTAAGAAACCTGATGCTGCCAACCAACTTATTCGTCTTGGTACCGACCATTCCATAGACCTTATTGAGTACAATCACAAGCTTTTCGGTATTAAAGGGGTTCTGCCCTTTACCGGCGAGGCGATAGCTACAGGACAGCTCATCTCAGCAGACCAGTTTGAAAAGTTTGTCTTACCCTATTTTCAGGAGTTACATAGTAGGATACTATCGTTGGGATATAAAAATATCTATTCCCACCTCTGTGGCGAGCAGAATGCAAACCTGGTGCACTGGGCCAAAGTACCATTCGGTAACCCGGGAATCATAAGTATCGGTCATGAGGTTGAGTTAGAAACGGCGGGTAAATATTTCCCCAACGACATCATCATGGGAAACCTTGAGCCGGCTATTATCCAGACAGGGACCCCGGATGAAGTCTATGAAGCCACCAAGAAGAACGTCATAGATGGAATGACCAAGTGTCCGGGTGGTTATACTTTCTCCCCTGGCTGTGAGCTGCCACCTATGGCGAAGGCAGAAAACGTCAAAGCTATGAGTCAAGCAGTCGAAGACTATGGTTGGTATAAATAAGACTTAGTAATCTCAATATAGTAAGGGGTTCTTAGAGAGCCCCTTACTATATATCATCAACTATCGAATCTGGAACTCATAAGCCCCGAATTATCAAGTATTCGACCTATTGACAACACCTATGTCGGAGAGTAGATTTCCTTTATCTAGGGTAAGGAATTATGTCTTTAATACCTGAATTTGATATAGGTGTCTGGAATGCCTGGATCTTTGTGCTTGCTGGCTTGTTTTTACATATGGTGCCACCAATGCTGGCAACACAATTTAACAAGAATTTGAATAAGAAATTTTCTGAGGCCCCAGCCGATGTTTACCTTAACAAGAATGAAAGGAGAATCAGCACCATTTCAATAGCTTTTCTTCTTTTGCTCTTTATCTATACTGTTTTCCTGCCGCTACAATTAGCAACACCCTGGTTTTATACCGGTCTTGTCATCTTCTTATTGGCAGAGATAGTGTATATGATTACAATCTTCCCTTGGGCTGCTACCCCGGTTGATAAGCCTGTTACCACAGGAATATACCGTTATTCCAGGCATCCTATCTATCTCACCCTGTTTTTTCAATTGATAGGGGTGGGCATAGCTACCGCTTCATGGCTTTTTATATTGCTTACGGTTGTGTTTATGATTCTGTTCCATAATTCTGTGGCTCCTGAGGAACGGGGTTGCCTTGAGAAGTACGGTGATGCCTACCGTGAATATATGGAAAGGACTCCAAGGTGGATAGGATTACCAAAATCTTGAATTCTTAAAAAAAGGGATAAGTCATGTCACTTGTACCAGCTTTCGAGATAGGGCTGTGGAATGCCTGGATTTTCATGCCTTACCTTTTCTTGATAGTAATAATAGTTGGAAAATTTAAAAAGGGTGAAGAGCCAGGAAAGACTGAACTAGATGCTATGAATCAGCATGAAAAGAGAATCTTCAATTTTTCAATGCTGGTTTTTTTATCTACCTTGGTATACTCTATCTTCCTGCCGCTAAACTTGGGGACAGTATGGTTTTATGCAGGTATTTCCATTACTCTTATTGGACTTCTAGCACTTACGATAGCCATGGTGAATTTTACTACTACTCTATGGGATGAACCCGTTACAAAAGGACTATATCACTATTCAAGGCACCCCGTGTATATCGCTGTGGCTATATTTTTATTAGGTGTTGGGATAGCTTCTGCTTCTTGGCTTTTTCTATTGCTCTCTATAGTATTTACAATTCTTAATTCCCTCAGAGCGATTAATGAAGAACGGTTCTGCCTTGGGAAATACGGTGATGCCTATCGTAAATACATGAATAGAACGCCAAGATGGTTGGGTATGCCAAAATCATAGAAGAATTAGATAAATCTCGTGACTAAATCCCGAATCTGGAACTCATAAACCCCGAATTATCAGGCATTTTACTCCTCAATGATGGCCTGTATCATTCTAAGTTTAAAGTATATCATTATTCGGTTATTGCTCAAGCCTTCTTGTTGTGAATAGCAACGCAAAACCAAAAACCCCCAATAGTGCAAATATGGAGCGAGCAGCAGCAGCATTGATAAAAGAAACGCCAATAATTAGCCCAAAGATAAACAAAAATCCGATTGAAACTAGTCTATCCCACTTTATTAGACGAGGGCTGATATCCCTATCCACCAAGCGATACTTTCCGGTGGCGTATGCCCAAAGTGCAAATCTCATAATACCAACGAATATCATGTTGGTTACGTATATGATAAGTGGCAGTTGCTCTTTTGGATAACTCCCAAAAAGGGAAGTAGAAAAAGGTATCAAGGCAACAAACATCAGGAAAAATATATTCAGCCATATTAGTCTATCATCAGATTGCTTGATGTAACGAAAAGCAAAGTGATGGAGATACCAAAAGATACCAAGTATTACAAAACTAATAAAATAACTTAACAATTTGGGCCATAGTTCAAGCAGCCTCTGGGGCAGTTCTGTGTGTCGCGATGACTGGGCTATCTCCGGGACACTGATTTCAAGCACAAGCAAGGTCATAACTATAGCGAAGACACCGTCGGTCAAGGCTTCAAGACGTTTTGGGGTGAATATAGTGGCTGATTCTTTCTTCTCAATCTGGTTCATTTCTCAACCTCCTCTTTAATAATGAATATTCTCAATATAATCTGTGTTGTCCATTATACTATCAACAAATAGAGGGTGATATAGCCCCGAAATCCAAGTTTATAACCTATTGACAACACATATATCGGGGAGTAGATTTGCTTTATATATCATCTGGAGGATTCTATGAAAGCGGTTATATACGAAAAATACGGGCCACCGGAAGTTCTTCAGCTCAAGGAGGTAGAAAAACCTACCCTCAAGGACAATGAAGTACTTATTAAAGTACATGCTACAACAGTGACTCCGATGGACTTGCGTTTACGTCAACCAGGTATGAACATTATTGCCCGGATGATAGCAGGACTGATAAAACCAAAGAATCCTATATTGGGGGTTGAGTTTGCTGGGGAAATTGAATCGGTAGGCAAAGATGTAAAGCGATTTAAGGAATGTGACCAGGTATATGGAGGAGCACTCCCTTTCGGTGCACATGCCGAGTACATATGTATGCCTGAAAACAAAGTTGGCATTAAACCTTCAAATATGACCTTTGAAGAAGCCGCTGGAGTGACCTTTGCGGGAACAACGGCACTAAAATTTTTAAGAGAAAAGGGCAATATTCGAGAAGGGCAGAAAGTTCTTATCATCGGAGCCTCCGGTAGTATGGGCACTTTCGCTGTACAGCTTGCCAAATATTTCGGCACTGACGTTACCGGGGTATGCAGCACATCTAATCTGGAGATGGTGCAGTCTCTGGGAGCAGATAAGGTAATTGACTACACAAAAGAGGATTTCACGAAAACCGGCCAGACTTACGACATTATTTTCGATGCCGTAGGTAAAAGGTCTTTTTCACAATGTAAAGGCTCATTAAACAGCGGAGGTATCTATCTCAGCACTGTTGCCACCATTCCACTGCTTTTACAGATGTTATGGACTTCTAAGATAGGTGACAAGAAAGCTGTTTTTGCAATGCTACCTTTCACCCCGGAAGACCTCGTTTTTTTGAAAGATGCTATTGAGGCAGGGAAGGTGAAAACAGTAATTGACCAGACCTATCCTCTGAGCGAAATTTCCGCGGCTCATAAACATGTTGCAACAGGACACAAAAAGGGAAACATAGTCATAACTATTTAAATAATTCAGCCCGAATCTGGAAATCGTAAGCCCCAAATTATCTATTATATAACCTATTGACATCACCTATATCGGGGAGTAGATTTACCCCATAATTGAATATCGCCTGGGTGGGTGGATGAGGCGAAGTTCATAAGGGCACTGGTTTCGCTTAATGAAAGCGCAGCTAGTGCCTTTTCTAATTATTATCAACAAAGGAGGTTGATCACTATGAGTGACCAGGTTAAGGGAATAGGTAAATTCTGCGACTCTGTTTGCCCAATATGCATAGCGGCACGAGGCAAAATGCCATGGTTAAAGCCTGTGGTCAAGGCCGAATATTACTCGGTATGCAAACTCATGGGCTTTTTTAGGGTACCGTGGCCTTGTCTCATAAGAGAAAGGCAAACAGGTAAGAAACCCTGGGAATAGAACTCGATTCATTCCCTAATTAAAAAAACAGAAACAAGTTGTAATTCAAGCTTGCGAAAATGAAGATTCCTAAAGGAGGATTAGTATGGATTTACAATTGTCAGAAGAACAAGAAATGATCAAGAAGATGGTCAAAGAGCTAGCCGCAAAGGAAATTACCCCCATAGCAGAGGAGATTGATAAAACAGGTCGCTTCCCGAGGGAAGTATTTAAAAAGATAGCTGACGCAGGCTTGCTTGGTATGCTCATTCCTATACCTTTTGGTGGAACTGGAGGTGAAAAGTATAACTACTCACTTGCTCTTGAAGAGATAGCGGTTGCGTCTGCATCGGTTGCCTGGTGTTTAGCGGCTAATGCAGATGTCGCTTTCGCAATTCTGGTATTCGGGAATGATGAGCAGAGGAAAAAGTATCTTCCCGCTCTAGCCAAGGGGAAAATTTTGGGAGCTATGGCTAACACTGAACCCGCTGGTGGCGCCAACTGGATGGTTACACTACAGACTAAAGCAGAGCTCATTGGGGAAGAGTATATAGTTAATGGCTCGAAGTGTTTTGTATCAAATGCTGGAGAGGCTGAGATTTATGTGGTTACCGTCAGAACTGATCCAGCGAAAGGTCCTATGGGTATATCAACATTGATTATCGAAAAGGACACTACTGGTTTCTCATTTGGTAAGTTGGAAGACAAGCTTGGTCTTCGTGCAGATCCCACAGGAGAATTGATTTTTGAAGATTGCCGAGTACCTAAGGAGAATATGTTAGGACAAGTTGATAATGGGATGAGTACCCTCCAAGCTACAGGTGCCTTAGATTGTGCTCTACAACCAGGAATAGCTGCAGGTATTGCCCGAGCCGCTCTGGAAGCATCGGTGGATTATATTAAGCAGAGAACCGTTGTTGGATCAAAAACCCTAGCGCATTTTGATGCCGTTCAATGCTCCATTGCTGATATGGCAGAAGTTACAGAAATGCTGAGGCTTTTATCATACCGTAGTGCTTTCCCTGCGGGACAGCTAGACCCGTTGATATTCATGGGCGCAACATTAAGCAAGAATTTACTCATGGATATAGCAAATAAAGCAGTAGAACTTCATGGTGGCTACGGATGTACCAAGGGCTCTCCAGTTGAGCGATACTTCAGGGATGCTAAAACATTCTCACTTGTTCCACCAACAGCTGATTTCATCAGGGCAGCTGCTGGGAAGATGTTGTTAGGTATACCGATGGCACCGCCACCTGGGGCTGGTGGATCACCGAAATAGAATTTGGTTATTAAGGGAGCCGATGCGGATTGGATTCAGGCTTAAAATATAGACGGCTATACTATAGATTGTTTCATTGCCCTCACCTTCCATTCATCATCGTGTACCACTTGGTCTCCTCGCGCATCTCTTAACTATTGACATCACCTATATCGGGGAGTAGATTTACCACATAGTTTCTGTAAAGGGGGTTTATTTATGGAAATCAATCTCAAAAAAGACAAGATGACTAAAGATGAGCGTTGGGTGGCACTGCTAAACAGAAGGCCTATGGACAGGATTCCTGTTATGGGAGGTGCTTTGGGATTTGCTATGGTTCGCACAGGCTTATCTATTGTCGACTACTATAACAATCCCAAGAAAAGCTATGATTCCCAGATGAAGGTGGCTAACGAATTTGGATGGCAGGAGATTCCAATGATAGCCTATGCTCATTTTGGAGGCTGGGAGTTTGGCGGTGAAATAAAGTGGCCCAGCGGTGAATTTGCCCAGGCGCCTACGATATTGAGGCAGCCGGTGGAAACAGAGGAAGAAGTATGGAACTTGAAGGTGCCTGATATCAAGACGGCGGGCATTGTTCCACTAATGATGGAAATAAACCAGATGGTTATTGATAGTGATTCCCCATATATCATAGGATTTGTACAGGGGCCTTTTACAACAGCAGGTAATATCCCTGGTGTAGAGAAGTTAACCAAATGGATGATTAAAAAACCTGACCTCGCTCATCATGTATTAAAGCTGACCAATCAATTACTGGCTAATTTAGCCCAATACTATGCCGATACATTCGGTCCAGAGAAAATAATAGCAATGCTGGCTGAACCGGCGGCATCCAACCAGGTAATATCGTCCAAACAGTTTGAGCAATTCGCTCTTCCCTATATCAAGGAAACCCATGAAAATATTCTGGCGACAGGTATCAAGCATATACACATGCATATCTGCGGTGAGCAAAACCTTAACCTCCCCTTCTGGTCACAGGTGCCTTATGGTGACCCGGGGATGGTGAGCTTCGGTCATGAAGTCGATTTAGAAACGGCATCCAAGTATTTCTCAAATACTATAATTATGGGTAATGTTGAGCCAGCCATATTTCAGACGGGAACACCGGAACAGGTATATGAAGCTACCAAGGTATGTATTGAAAAGGGTATGAAACACCCCGGCGGTTATATGCTGATGCCAGGTTGTGAATTACCACCAATGGCGAAGGAGGAGAATGTTTGGGCAATGATGCAGGCAGTCAGCGATTGTGGCTGGTATAAATAATATTTAAATCGATGAGTAGATTTACCCTGTAATTCATTACAACTAAATATTGTCTGGGTGGGTGGATGAGGCGAAGTTCATAAGGGCACTGGTTTCGCTAGATTTAGCGTAATCGGTGCTCTTTCTGCTATTCAATCTAAAGGAGTAAGAAAATGAAGCGTTTACAAATATTGATTATAGTGCCTTGCTTTCTATCTATAATGACAATGCTTATTGGTTGTGGTGGCCCCAAACCCGTTACCTTCCCTGATGAAAATTTAGAGGCAGCTATAAGAAACGCCCTCCAAAGCAGTAATCTCAACACTTCAGAAGGAGAAGAAATTACTATCGATGAATTGTCCCATCTAACCATGTTAAATGCAAATGATAGATACATTACCGACCTAACTGGCCTTGAACACTGCACCAACCTGAGCGGGCTCTACCTTTTCGGAAACGATATAAGCGATGTCTCTCCCCTCTCTTCCCTGACCAACATAACTCTTCTATACCTTGGCGGGAATCAAATAAGCGATATATCATTCACTTCCTCTCTTACCGACCTAATTGAGCTCGACCTTGGCTGGAATCAGCTAAGCGAAGTTACTGCCCTTTCTTCTCTAGCTAATATGGCTGTGCTAAACTTAAGTCACAACAAAATCAGTGATATCTCTCCCTTAACCCATCTCACCAACATTAAGAGTCTTAACCTGAGCAGCAATCAAATAAGCGACATTTCTCCCCTTTCTTCCTTGAATAATCTAGCTGTGCTCAACATTGGCTGGAACCAGATAAAGGATATTTCATCTCTTTCCTCCCTAACTAACCTAACCATTTTAGCCCTTGGCGGCAGTAACATCAGCGATATTTCTTCTCTTTCCCGATTGTCCAATCTTACTAAACTAGAACTTCAAAGTAACCAAATAAATGATATAACTCCACTGGTAGAGAACAGCGGACTAGATGAAGGTGATATTTTATACCTTGAAAACAACAAATTAGACTTGACGGAAGGCTCTGAAGATATAGCAAATATCAAAGTCTTACAGGATAGGGGGGTAACTGTAATATATTAAGAGCTACCCAATAGTCCGAATATGGAACTCATAAGCCCTTGGTCGCAGGTTCGAGTCCCACCGCTGCCCTTTAAGGGAGGGGGATGAAGGGGGAGAGGTTGGTTCGATAAGATAATTACTTTTAAGAAAAGCCACCCCACACCTTGGCTTTCTTTAGCTATTCTTTCCCACCCCGCCAACCCCCTTTTTATAGTTCTTGGTATCGCACAATGCACGTCATCGTTAGTCTTCCATTTAACACTCGTGGGTGTTATACTCTGATGGTTGAAAGGAAGCATAGATGAAGAGAATTGATGGTCGTGCCTATGACGAGCTTCGTCCGGTGCATATAATCCCCGATTTTCAGAGCTTTGCCGAGGGTTCGGTGTTGATAGAGATGGGCAAAACGCAGGTGGTGTGCTCGGTCAGTATGGAGGAGAGGGTACCCAACTTTCTTAAAGGCAAAGGCACCGGCTGGATTACTGCTGAATATTCCATGCTGCCCCGTGCTACCGTAACCCGCACCCCGCGCGACATATCGCAGGGCAGGATTGCCGGGCGCAGCCAGGAAATTCAACGCCTTATCGGTCGCTCTTTGCGTTCGGTAATAGACCTGACCTTGCTGGGGGAGAGGACACTGATTGTTGACTGCGATGTTTTGCAGGCTGACGGTAGCACCCGCACTGCAGCTATTACCGGCTCATATATCGCCCTGCACCAGGCATTACAGAACCTGAACGGTATGGGAATAATATCATCGATACCGATTAAGAGCACCATAGCAGCTGTTAGCGTCGGTATTTTCCATAGCCATCTGCTGCTTGACCTGTGCTACGATGAAGATTCCGACGCAGAAGCCGATTTCAATGTGGTGATGACCGGTAGGGGTGAGTTCGTCGAGGTGCAGGGAACGGCAGAAGCCAAGCCGTTCTCCAAACAGACTATTGATGATGTACTCACCCTGGCAGAAAAGGGAATCCGGCAGCTGTTTCAGATCCAGCAGTCGGCGCTGGAAGGTAAATAGCGCTTCGGTCGTCTATGGTCTCACCTGGCCGCTGCCGAAGATAAGCCATTTATACGATGTCAGCTCCTTCAATCCGATGGGTCCGCGGGCGTGCATCTTCTGGGTACTGATACCCAGCTCCGCCCCCAACCCGAATTGAGAGCCGTCAGTAAAGCGGGTGCTGGCATTGGCATAGACGCAGGCGGCATCCACCTCGTTGAGAAAGCGCATCGCCGCCGTATAGTCTTCGGTGACGATAGCTTCGGAGTGCCCGGAGCTGTAGCTCTGGACGTGTTCGATGGCTTCATCCAGTGAAGACACAACCTTAATGGCTATCACCAGTGCCAGAAACTCCTTGCCCCAGTCTTCATCTGTAGCCGGCACCGGTTCGAGCTTGGAGTTACCCTTGAGTATGGACAGAGATGCCTTGTCGCAGTGCATCTCGACGCCGGCTTTGGCGAGTTCGCCGGCTACTTTCGGCAGGTAGTCTTTAGCGATATCGGCATGTACAAGCAGGGTGTCAAGGGCATTGCAGACGGTGGGGCGCTGTACCTTGGCATTGTAGGCAATGGCGACCGCCTTGTTTATATCGGCGCTCTTGTCTATGTATGTATGACAGACGCCGATGCCGCCGGCGACCACCGGCATGACGGCATTCTCCCTGACGGACCTTATCAAACCAGCGCCGCCGCGGGGCACGACCATGTCGATATAGTCCCCCATCTTGAGCAATTGGGTAACCAGGGAGCGGTCCGTGTTTTCGATTAGCTGGACGGCTCCATCAGGGACGCCGGCTCTTGTTATCGCTTGTTGCACCAGTCTTGCCAGAGCTATGTTAGAATGGATGGATTCCTTGCCGCCACGTAAAATCAGGGCGTTACCGGATTTGAGGCAAAGGCTGGAGATGTCTATGGTAACGTTGGGGCGGCTTTCGTAAATGGCACCGATGACCCCCAGAGGCACCTTTTTTTTACCTATCATCAGCCCGTTGGGTAGAGTGCGCATCTCGAGCACCTCGCCTACCGGGTCGGGCAGGGCGGCTACCGTAAACACATCCTGTGCCATTGCCTGCAACCGCTCTGATGTTAGCAGCAGTCGATCAAGCATGGCGTCGCTCATGCCGGAGTTTTTAGCTGCTTCATAGTCCAGCTTATTGGCTGCCAGAATATCATCTTTTTTAGCCGACAGGTCATCGGCGATGTTACAAAGCGCCTTGTTTTTAATCTCGGTGGAGAGGTAAGACATACGCTTGGAGACTGCCTTAGCGGCTTTTGCTTTTTGCTCCAGCTCTTTATCCATCGCTTCCATTTTTACATCTCCTTTTATAATAGTGGCTTGTAGTGCCTTTCCTGAAAGGCTTCATTATGCGAACTTTCCTCTATTATATACCTCTTAATTTAGGGGTGGCGAGTATAAATTACTTGTCCCCCTTGCCGGGGGTGGGCAGGGTGGGGAGAAAAAGCTAAAGGGGGATTTATATTCCTATTTACCATAACCCCGCCCCAGTTTGCCTCTGCCGTTGAAATGATAGTGAAACTGGGAGGCTTTATCCTGTGTGAAGTCATCTTTAACACATATAACGCAATCGCCGCTTTTACCATCCTCGAGCTCTATCCGGTAGACTCCGCTTTTCTTTATTATCTTACTGGAGTAAAACTCCCCCCACCATTTCTTCTTGGTGTATTTGGTCGGGTCGATTTCGATCAGCTGGTAATTGATTCTAGAGATAGGTTTATTTATTTCCTTGTCATACAAATTGCCGATGCCACTGCTGTAGTGAAGCGCCATATCTAAACCCTGTCTATGTCAGCAATCATATCCATGACAGACAAAATAATCCTGCTAGGCAAGCTCCCCATTGCCTTTAAAGGTGTAGCAATAGAGTGGCGATAGCCCATAGACAGCTCGATTGACCTTTTTCCGTAGGAAACACCTCCCTTTGCGCCCATCCTCCATTACGATTATATAGCCATCGCCGTCTTTGATGCGCTTGAATTCTTCGAGAGTCAATTCCCCCCACCAATTTTGAGATTCGTTGAAACATCTATAATCTACTTTTGCCAGAAACCGTCCGTCACAATCGTAGAGTTTACCTGTAGCCATTGCACTCCTTTCTTCGCTCAAAGTATTACCAGGTTGTTGCGGTGCACCACTTCGGTGCCGTAGTCGTAGCCCAGCAGGGAGGCGATATGCCCGGAGTGAGAGCCCATTATGGCTTCGATGTCCGCCGAGCTGTAGTTGGTGATGCCGCAGCCGATACGTGTTCCCTGCTGGTCATGGATATTGACTATATCGCCCCGCTGGAACTTCCCCTGCAAGCTCTTGACGCCAGCCGGGAGTAGACTGCGCTGCTGGCTCTTTAGCGCGCGAGCGGCACCGCTGTCTACTATGAGTTTACCCCGTATGCAAAGACCGCTCAACATCCAGCGCTTGCGGCTTTCGATTTTGATATGAGCGGGCGGAAAAATTGTGCCGATGGCTTCGCCTGCAGCCAGACGGGTGATGACGTCAGTTTCAAGTCCATCGGCGATAATCACAGTTACGCCGGAGGCGGTCGCCAGTTTAGCCGCCTCTATCTTGGTCGCCATGCCGCCGGTGCCTGCATTATTTCGGGTATCGGCTGCCAGCCGCTCTATCTCTGTATCTATCTTGTCTACCCTGGGAATCAGGTGAGCTTCGGGATGGTGCTGGGGGTCGGCGGTATAAAGTCCACCGATATCGGTCAGCATCATCAACAGGTCGGCGTCGATGAGGTTAGCCACCATTGCTGAGAGGTTGTCGTTATCACCGAACTCGGCTTCCTGAATCTCATCCACGGCGACGACGTCGTTCTCGTTGACGATGCACAGCACCCGTAGCTCCAGCAGGCTAAGCAAGGTATTACGTGTGTTSAGGTAGCCRGACCTGTYGSCGAGGTCGGCTTTGGTCAGCAGCGCCTGGGCGACGGTAATATCGTGCTTATTGAAAAGGTCCTCGTAGACGTTCATCAGTCTGTTCTGCCCCACAGAAGCCAGCACCTGCCTGTAAGGGATACCCCTTATACTTCTGGTGAGTCCCAGCTTGTGCCTGCCGGCGGCGATAGCGCCGGAGGAAACAATCAGCATTTCTAATCCCTGCCGGTGCAGGTCGGCTATCTGTGCCGCCAGATTGGACATAACGTCTTTGTCCAGCTGGCTCCTACCGCCGGTGAGCAGGTTGGTTCCCAGCTTGACCACTATCCTTTTGTAGGGTAAAGACGATTTAGCCATATTTATAATCCTTACGATTTGCCCCATTATAGCAAGCCGTAGCGGGTTGGACAAGAAAAATACCTGTGGTAGAATAGTACTTGAGGGCTAGTCGTTTGCGGCTAGCCCTATAGGTGTTTGCAGAGACTATGAAGTTAGGCGGGATATTAAAGCTCATTGAGGAGATGCCGGCTTATCGAAGGCTGTTGGCTGATTTAAGACGGCGGCAAAGAGGCACTGTAGATGTGCTGGACGCCGCTAAACCATACGTCATAGCGGCGCTGTATCGGGAGCTTGAGCTTCCACTAATGGTAATTACCGCACAGCCGGAAAATGCCAGGAGAATGCAGGAGCAGGTTTCCGCCTGGTGTGGCTCTAAGCGGGTAATGCTTTTCCCGGAGCCAGACGCACTGCCTTACCAACATGTCGTCACCGATTCCACGACGGGACTTGAGAGGATGCAGGTACTATCGGCCTTGGCGGGAAAGGGGAATGGTGATGGTAGGGAACCTTTGGTTATTGCCTCGGCTCCGGCTTTGATACAGAAGGTAATACCTTTCAATAGTTTTACCTCCGCTTGGCATACAGTAGAGGTGGGGATGGATATAGAGCCGAAGCGGTTACTGCAAAGATGGCAGGCTATCGGCTATGAGCGGGAGGCTATAGTGGAAGTGCCGGGAACGATGAGCCAGCGCGGCGGCATCCTCGATGTCTATCCACCGACCGGCGAGTTTCCTGTCAGAATAGATTTTATGGGTAATACAATAGACAGTATGCGTTTCTTCGACTCACACAGCCAGCGCTCGCTGGGTGTGATATCTCAGATAGAAATTGGACCGGCAGCCGGAGCGATAGACGGCGGAGGTTGTATACTGGACTACTTGCCGGAAGAAGCGATGCTGATAGTCGATGAAGGGGAACGCTTGCAAAACGCTGTGGAGCTTCTGAAAGACGAAGCCAGCCGGCTATTAAGCGACAGGCTGGAAAGGGGAGAGGTGGTTGACGATATACCCACGCCATATTTTGGCTGGGAAGAACTGGGGCCGAAGATAAATAGCCATTTCCGCCTGGTACTGAGTTCCTGGGAACCCCCAGATGAAGGGCAGTTACACAAGCTGGATTTCACACCTGCCACCAGCTATGTCGGGCAGTTACCCGCGTTAATTAATAAAACAAAACAGATGTTAAAACAGGGGCGTCGGCTGGTTCTGGTCAGCCATCAGGCAAGCCGTCTGTCGGAGCTGCTGGCTGAAACAAAAACTATCGCTGCGCCGGTTACGGAGGTGGTAAGAGTTCCGCCCCCCGGCTCGCTGACGCTGGTTCAAGGCTTGCTTACCGGTGGTTGGACTGCTGGCGGTAACGTCCATTTGCTGACCGATGTCGAAATCTTCGGTTTTATAAAACAGCGGCGGTTGTCGAAGAAGCGACCGATGCCGCGTCAGATGCTCTATGTTGACATAACACCAGGGGATTATGTGGTGCACGTCGAGCATGGCATCGCCAGGTTTGCCGGTGTTACCACGATGAAAAACAAAGAAATTCCCGGCGAATATATGGTGCTTGAATATGCCGGTGGAGATAAGCTATATATCCCCGTCGAACAGATAGACCGGGTAACCCGTTATATCGGTGCCAGCGACCATCAACCTGCTATGAACCGTTTGGGGACGCCGGATTGGTGGCGGACCAGAAAGAAAGCAAAGGAATCCGTGGAAATCGTCGCCCTTGAGCTGCTGGCGCTTTACGCCGTCCGGGAGGTAGCACCCGGCTTCGCCTTTTCTCCGGATACGGTGTGGCAGCAGGAGCTCGAAGCCTCTTTCCCCTATATAGAGACGCCGGACCAAATGGCTGCTCAGAAGGAAGTCAAGAAAGATATGGCTGAAGCCATGCCGATGGACAGGCTTATCCTGGGCGATGTCGGCTACGGCAAGACCGAGGTCGCCATACGCGCCGCCTTTAAGGCGGTTATGGACGGCAAGCAAGTGGTGTTGCTGGTGCCGACTACGGTGCTGGCACAACAGCACCATACCACTTTCAGTCAGCGGCTTGCCACTTTCCCGGTCAGGATAGAAGTATTGAGCCGCTTCCGCAGTCCGAAAGAGCAACAGGCTATCATTGAGGGGTTGGCTAACGGTAGCGTGGATATCTGCATAGGCACCCATCGGCTGTTGCAGAAGGACGTCGTCTTTAAAGACATGGGGTTGCTGATTATAGACGAGGAACAGCGCTTCGGCGTCAGCCATAAGGAGCATCTGAAGAAGATTAGGCGCAGTGTGGATGTGCTAACCTTGAGTGCCACCCCGATACCCCGTACCCTGCATATGTCGCTGTTAGGGGTGAGGGATATGAGCACCATCGAGACGCCTCCCGGGGAAAGGCTGCCAATAAAGACCCATGTTGCAGAATACGATGAGAGGGTGGTAAGGGGGGCAATCCTGCACGAAATGGAGCGCAACGGGCAGGTATTCTTCGTTCACAACCGGGTGCAGAGCATCGATTTCATCGCCGAAAAGATTCAGATGCTAGTGCCGGAAGCAAGGCTGGCTGTTGCCCATGGCAGAATGGCGGAGGGAGAGCTGGAGGC
>DUFE01000086.1 GCA_011170385.1 Dehalococcoidia bacterium
ATAATGCTGTAAAGGAACTGCTCCGGCTCAAGCTGCCTCACTTCCACATCCACTCCCAAGTTTATACGCCATTCGTTTATTATAGCCTCCAGATCCGACGATATACCCCCTCCCCACCCGCCGGTAGTTATTGTTATCTTCGGTAGGTTGTCTACGGCTCCGTACTCCGAGGCGGTAATCAATGCCAGCGCCCCCTCAATATCGTAGGCGATTCCTTCTATATCTTCATCGTATCCAGGCATCTCCAGCGGCAGTATTCCGTCCGCCCTGGTTACGGTATCCCGGAACACCAGCGATACCAGCTTGTCCTTGTCTATCGCCATCGAGAAAGCTTTGCGGATATTCGCGTCGTCGAACGGCGGCTGGCTGCAATTGAAGCCGATGTATGTCAGGCTCATCACCGGTACCACTGTCAGCTCCTGATAGAAATCGCCCGCCGGGTCGATAACCTTGTCAATATAAGTCATGCCTATCGTGGCTACGTCTATCTGCCCTGTTTCGTACAGGTTCATCGGCACTCCCGCCCACAGCTCGTAGATAATAAAATCAACGCCCTTAAAGCTGCTGGTCTGGTCATAATGGTCGTTTCTTTCCAGCACCAGCTGGTTGCCCTCGTCCCACCGCCACAGCTTGAACGGACCGGTGCCGTTAGGTTTACGCCACCACCCACTCCCCTGTAACACATTTTCTTCATCCACAACAAAGCTGGTAGCATAAGTCAGCTTGTAAAGGAAGTATGACCTCGGCGCCTTTATAGTTACCTTTATAGTGTAATCGTCAACCACCTCGACGCCGCTGATGTGCTCACTTTCACCCGCCAGAACCGCATCGACACCGGCGATGTCTCCCAGATAGGTAGCCGCTGTCTGCGAGCCGGTACCTGGATCACATGCTCTCTCCCAGGAGTACTTGAAATCCCACGCTGTTACTGGCTTGCCGTCATGGAAACAGACATCTTCCCGCAGCTTGAAAGTATATACCAGCCCGTCCCCGCTGATATGCCAGTCTGTTGCGATGTCCGGTGACGGCTCCAGGTTTTCATCCAGGCAAACCAGCCCGCTGAATATCTGCTGAATGTATTCGCTGGAGGTGGCATCACCTGCAAGAGCCGGGTCTAGGGTGTACGGATCTATGCCATATAGTGCCAGAACATCACCCCCAACGGTCGTCTGTGTCTCTTCCGAAACCGGCTGACAGCCATTCGGAATGTAATATACCAGCAGGCTGCATACCAGAATTAGCGAGATTATCGTCGGTATCAGCTTGTTTGTCATCCGGCTGTATATCCTTCAGTCATATCAGAATAAGCCTTCTCTCTTCAGGCTCAAGTATCTTCCATCGCCGATGATTATATGGTCGAGTATGTCTATGCCGGTAATTTCACCCGCATCCGCCAGCCTCTTCGTTAGCTTTATGTCATCTTCCGACGGCGTCGGGTCGCCCGACGGGTGGTTATGGGCGAATATGACCGAAGCGGCGCTCGCCGATATCGCTTCTTTGAAGACCTCCCTGGGGTGGACGACGCTGGCATCCAGGCTGCCTACAGATATTTCGGAAACCTTTATCAGTCGGCTGCGGGTATCCAGCATTATCGCCAAGAAGTACTCCTTTTTCTTACCCTTCAGTCGGCTGGCTATTAGACCAGCGACATCCTCTGGTTTCTTTATCAACGGCTTCGCCGAAGCCACCGACGACACCTCCATACGGTTAGCAAGCTCGAACGATGCCTTTAGCTGTGCCGCCTTTGCCAGACCGATTCCCCTGACCTGCGATAGCTCCTCCACCGAAGCAGATGCAATGCCGCTCAAGCTGCCGAACTGTTTTATCAGCCGTTGTGCCGTTACTATAACAGATTCACCGGATATACCCCGCCCCAGTATCAGGGCGATAATTTCCTGTGCCGAAAGCGACTCGGCGCCATATTTCTGCAGCCTCTCACGGGGGCGCTCGTCAACCGGCAGGTCGTGTATGGTAAAGGATTTATTTTTATCGCTCTCCAAAGCCGTCTCCTCCTATGACCCATATTCTGCAATAATATAATCCCGCCACAGGGAATCCAGACCGTCCATATCGAAGTCATAGACAGCCATAAAGGCATTATCATAAGTGCTACCCTGTTTGAATATACTTAGAAGCTGGAACATCTTTTCCTGCCCGTAGCTTTCTATCAGGAACTCGACCAGACTTAGGCTCTGGGCATAGGAAAGGTATGATTTGCTGGGAAACGCCGAAAATGGGCTGCAAAGTGTGCGCACCGATATCAGGTTATCCCCGGCTACCGCCTGCGACAGATAGTTATCATATACCGCCTCCATTTCGCCCTCAGCGTACATGGATATGCCTTCGCTCAGCCAGGTGGGTATGGAACTGTAAGGGTTAGAGGTCATCTGATGCGTCACCAGATGCGCCAGCTCGTGGACGATGGCTCTCTTGCCCCACTCGATGTTATTCTGTGATATACCGATGATGATGGCGCTCTCTCTGACATATGCCGCCCCGCCGGTCCACTCCTGGGCAAACAGCATCGCCCCCTGTAAATCGGATGAGTTGGCATAGATATAAACCCTGACCGGCTTTTCCAGAACGGCGCCGGTATTCTCTTCCAGCCTGATCATCGCTTCCTGAGCCGCCGTCATAAGCTCACCGGCAAAGGCTTCGTCACCACTATACCAGCGCAGGCTTATATTGCCTTCGGTCAGGTATTGCCAGGAGTAACGATCATCGTCGTAACTAAGCTGCTCTATCGCCGTCGTATAGTCATTACCCAGGGCATCGGTTATCGTCCACCAATACTCAACGACCGTCCCGGGGGGCATACCGCCTGTCTTGTACATGTCCCACTCCCATTCGGCATCAACCGATGTGCCGGGTATGATGTCTATCTTGGCCTCGCTGGTTACCACGGCAAAGCTCTCACGTTCAACCATATAGTGCAGGCGGACATCGTTAATTTCCACAGGGCTCTCTATTGATAGGTTGAAGTTTATGGCATAAGGAAAATCCGCATACGCCGATGCCTTCGGCACCTCTATCTCGGTCTGGGCTTTGACCGGGCTCAACACCGACACCAGTAAGCCCAGGGTAACGGCAAGCAACAGCGTCTTTCTAATCATCTTCCCTTCCCAGCCCGGCTCTTAAATAGGCGGTTATAAAGTCGTCCAGCTTCCCATCCAGCACCGCCTCGGTATCTCCCGTCTGGTAATTAGTGCGGTGGTCTTTTACCATTTTATACGGGTGGAGGACATAGCTCCTTATCTGATTGCCCCACCCGGCGACGATTCGCTTCCCTTTCAGCTTCTCTCTTTCCTCTTCCCTCTTCGCCATCTCCAGCTTAAGCAGGCGTGCCTGTAGAATCCGCATGGCGTTTTCTTTGTTCTGGTACTGCGAGCGCTCGCTCTGGCAGGAGACAGATATTCCCGTCGGCAGGTGGACGATACGCACGGCGCTGCTCGTCTTTTGCATGTGTTGACCGCCTGGCCCGCTAGATCTGAAGGTATCTATCTTCAGATCTTCGGAAGGTAGCCTGATATCGACATCTTTCTCCGCCTCCGGCATCACCTCTACCAAGGCAAACGAAGTGTGGCGCGCGTGGTCCGCATCGAAAGGCGATAGACGTACCAGCCTGTGAACACCATGCTCCGATTTCAGATAGCCGAAGCTGTATTCCCCGCTGACCTCGACGATGGCGCTCTTGATACCGGCTTCCTCGCCCGGTGAGGTATCCAGCACCTCGGCTCTATACTGGCTGCGCTCCGCCCATCGTATATACATCCGCAGCAGCATTTCCGCCCAATCCTGCGACTCGACACCACCGGCTCCGGCGTGTATGGCAATTATGGCGTTGTGGCTATCGTATTTACCATTGAGAGATGTCTGAAACTCCATCTCTTCGAGGCTTTTGTTTATATCTTCTATTTCGGATTCGATTTCGCCCTCAAGCGCAGATTCCTCCTCCGCTGTCTCCAATGAAATCAGCTCGTCTATTTCACTGGCCCTCTGTTCCATATCCCGCCATCTTCCCACCACCCCTTTAAGTTCGGCCAGATACTGCATCGTTTCCTGTGCCTCCGACTGGCTTAGCCAGAAATCAGGCTTTGCCGATTGCTCCTCCAGTTTCTTTATCTCTATCTCTTTGCCAGTTATGTCAAAGATGCACCATTGCTATGGAGATTCTCTTTTTGATATCGGTCAGCCTGTTCTTCAGCTCCTGCATAACTCTATCCCGTTACTGCCTTTTCTTTAAGATTGCCGCCGGCAGCCAGATGCGCCAGCCTGGTCGGCTCCGGCAGCCGATACCCTCGGCAGCACTTCATCACCCAGTATGCCGCATTTTCAGGGCTTAATTTATGCCCCGTAGAAACATACAGCGGCTTTACTCCCACTTTCGTTCGAAGAGCGAAGCCTACGGTTTCGCCATTATCCACTAATTCGGTATAGCTTCCAAATTCTTCACCCACTGGCTCGTGAACACCGCAAAGGCGTGACTTGGCACAGCCTATTGTCGCTATATCCAGAAACAAGCCTATATGGCTGGCAAGCCCTATTCGCCGCGGGTGGGCGATACCCTGCCCGTCAACGATTATTAGATCGGGAACACAGGAGAGCTTCTCAAAGGCGGCAAGTATCAGCGGAGACTCGCGAAACGACAGCAACCCAGGGATGTAAGGCATACCTAGCTCGCCTTCGGCTACCTTCACCGCCGCCACCTTCAACTCTGGATACCTTAAAACGACCACCGCCGCTCTTGCCACCCCTCCACCTATGCCGACTGTGGCATCCACGCCAGCTATCAGCCGCGGTGCTGTAACCTCACCGCTTCTGACTACCATTATAGCCATCCGCCGTTGAATCTCCATTGCTTCGTCGGTGTTTACCTGCCAGTCGTGTAGTCTCTTTATCTTCATGGTTACAATTATAACGGCTACTTTATCCCGCTGACAAATAGCGCTCTTCCGCCACGCTTCAGCCACCGCTATTGACAGCACCATCAGTTATAGTGCATAATATCACGGAGAAAATATAGACATGGTAAAAATCAGACTCCGTCGAATAGGTGCCCCCAAAAAACCGAACTATCGGCTGGTTGTTGCCGATTCCAGAAATCCCCGCGATGGGGCGTTTATAAGCATTATAGGTCACTATAATCCCCTTACTGATCCGGAGAGCATAGACCTTAATGAAGAAGAAGCGCTTAAATGGTTGAATCAAGGCGCTCAACCCACAACTACCGTCGCCAGACTGCTATCGAAGGCAGGCGTTATGGATAAGTTTAAGGCAACAAAGGAGAAAGCATGAAAGACCTAGTCGAATACATCGCCAAATCACTTGTCAACTCGCCAGATGACGTGGTAGTTACCGAGGAAGAAGGAGAAGAAGGGATAACTTTCAAACTACAGGTCGCCGATGAAGACAAGGGCAGGATTATCGGCAAGCAGGGTAGGATAGCTCAGGCAATACGTACCCTCATCAGGGTTAAGGCGGCAAAAGCCGGCACCAGGGCTACCCTTGATATTATCTAATACAGCCTGTATCACAAATATAGTTCTTATCTACTGGATCTTATTACTTAATTCCGGTAAGAGTCAAGCCGACGGGCATAATTGTTTCCATAAGAATTAAGGTATACAGCTATGTTATTTTTCTTGTCTGTCGAAGTGTAGCGGTTTTGTTGCCGGCTCTCTTACATGCATGAAGCTATATCTGCGGTCTTTTTTTGCGGTGTCTTTCGGCTATCTTTAGTCTTATAAGTGAACGCCTAAGAGCTGCCTCGGCTCTGGCGGTATCCACCTCCGTAGCGTACTTTTCCTCCAGCCTCTTTTCAGCACGTTTCCTGGCTTCCTCGGCACGCTCTATATCAATCTCTTCCGCCCTCTCCGCTGAATCCGCCAGAACGATAATGCGGTCAGGGCGCACCTCCAGAAAACCTCCGGAGACAGCCAGGTAGTACTCTTCGCTACCCATCTTTATCACCAGTTCTCCCGGCTGGAGCATAGTCATCAGCGGGGCGTGGCTGGGTAAAATACCCAGTTGCCCCTGTATGCCGGGGGCGATAACCATATCCACGTCCTCGGAGTACACGGACTGCTCTGCGGTAACTATATCAAGCCTTATCGAAGCCATGTCTATCCATCTATTCTCTTTATTATCCTATCGCCTCTATTCCTCTTCCAGTTTCTTTGCCGCCTCTACCGCTTCTTCTATGGTCCCTACCATGTAGAAAGCCTGCTCCGGTAGAGCGTCATGCTTGCCGTCCAGAATCTCTCGAAAGCCGCGAACAGCCTCCGCTATCGGTACATACTTACCCGGCCTGCCGGTAAAGACCTCGGTAACAAACATCGGCTGTGTCAGGAACCGCTGTATTTTACGGGCTCGGGCAACCGTCAGCTTGTCTTCCTCGCTTAGCTCCTCCATACCAAGGATGGCAATAACGTCCTGAAGATCCTTGTAGCGCTGGAGTACACGTTGCACTTCGCGGGCTACCTTGTAGTGCTCATCGCCAACCACTTTGGGATCGAGTATACGAGACGTCGATGCCAGCGGTTCGACCGCCGGATATAACGCCTGTTCAGCCAGAGACCTCTCCAGGGCGACGACGGCATCCAGGTGACCAAAGGTAGCCACCACGCCGGGATCGGTATAATCATCTGCGGGTACGTATATCGCTTGGAATGAGGTGATGGAGCCCTGCTTTGTCGATGTAATCCTCTCCTGAAGCACCCCCATCTCGGTAGCCAGCGTTGGCTTGTAGCCCACCGCCGAGGGCATTCGCCCCAGCAGCGCCGATACTTCCATACCAGCCAGCGTATATCTGTATATATTATCAATAAACAGCAGAACGTCCTGGTGCTTGACGTCGCGGAAGTATTCCGCCATCGTCAACCCGGTCAACCCGACGCGAAGGCGAACCGCCGGCAGCTCATTCATCTGCCCGAAAACCATTACCGTCTTTTCCAGCACGCCGGATTCTTTCATCTCATTCCACAGGTCGTTACCTTCACGTGATCTCTCACCGACGCCGGCGAATACGGAGTAGCCCCCGTGCTCGGTGGCGATGTTGCGAATAAGTTCCTGGATGATGACTGTCTTGCCGACTCCGGCACCTCCATAAGCACCAATCTTACCGCCTTTGACAAAGGGAGTAATCAGATCGATAACCTTGATACCTGTTTCCAGGGTTTCCACCGTCGTTTCCTGGTCATCGAAATCCGGTGGGTTGCGGTGAATCTCCCAGCTATCCTCACCCTTGACCTCACCCAGGTTATCCAGTGGCTGCCCCATAACATCGAACAGCCTCCCCAAGCAGGGTTCACCGACTGGCACCCTCAACGGCGCACCAGTATCTATTGCCTCGATACCTCTGGCAAGCCCGTCCGTCGGCTGCATCGAGAGGCATCGCACCAAGTTGTTGCCGATGTGCCCCTGCACTTCCAGCACCAGCTTATCTCCATTCTTCGCAACCTCAATACCATTAAAAAGCGCCGGCATTTTATCCGCCGGAAACTCAAAATCCACCACCGAACCGATAACCTGGGCTACCTTACCTTTAACCTGTGCCATAATAACCTCCTATTCCAGCGCCACGGCGCCGCCGGTTATATCCAGCAGCTCCTTGGTGATCATCTCCTGACGCGCCTTGTTGTAAAGCAGGGTCAATTCCTCTATAAGCTCATTGGCGTTTTCGGTAGCGTTACGCATCGCCACCATACGCGCTGACTGCTCACTGGCAATCGCCTCCAGGACGGCATGGTATACCTGCATCTCGACGAAGCGCGGCAGCAATCCGCCCAGAACCATAGCCGGGTCAGGCTCGTATATATATTCCACGTTCTGCGCCGCCGGTATCTCCGCCGGCTCAACCGGCAGCACCTTCTCTATAACCGGCTTCTGCAGCATAGTATTGATGAACTGCGTGTAAGTCAGATACACCTCGTCTATGGAGCCGCTCTTGAAATCCTCGATCATGATATGCGATATGGGCAGGGTATCAAGAAGCCCTGGGCGATCACCGAGGTCGGTGAACTCAGCAACGATGTTCTGGCGGCTGCGTCGCATAAAGTCCAATCCCTTGCGCCCGACGACGACAAGCCTTACCGGCACACCGCTATTCAAAACGAATGTAGCCGTCTTGCGGTTGATATTGCTCACCAGCCCACCAGCAAGTCCCCGGTCGGGTGTTATGTGAACGACTGCTATATTTTTTACCTCCCGCCGTTGCAGCAGTGGGTGCAGCTCACCGCCCTCCATGTGTAAAGCAGCCAGAGCCGCCATAACCTGAGTTATCTTTTCAGAATATGGACGCCCCGCCAGACCGCGCTCCTGCGCCTTTCTCATCTTGGAGGCGGCAATCATTTCCATAGCCTTGGTAATCTTAGAAGTGCTACGGATACCCTTGATGCGACGCCCTATTAAACGAATGTTAGCCATTTACCTGAATTTTTCATTGGTATAATTTATACAGTCGTCGGTGGATTTTGCTGCTAAAGCCATAACCTTGCCGACATCGCCAGCGCTGTTTATCTGCTTTTCAGTCTGGTCCATATTATCTCTCATATACTTTTCGTATTCTCTGTACTTTTCCTCGCCCAGCGAGGCTATTCTCATTCCAGCAAGAGTCATGAAAAAGGCGACACCCTGCTTGCTGTATTCCCTGGCCATCTTAAGCTGGTTTTCTTCCAGTTTCTTAATGCGCTCCTCTATCTTTTCCATCTTCCGTCCTCCTTATCTATCGCATCTATTCTATTCGGTGGAAAATCCCTTCTTGAACTCCTCGATAGCTGCCTTCAGTTTTTCCTCCGTATCATCGGACATCTCTTTTTTTTCTGCAATCGTCTTGCCTATTTCGGGATACATCGTCCCCATAATTTTTAAGAAGCTGGCTTCAAATTCCGCTATCTTATTAATTGGTATATCGTCGATATATCCGTTGATAACGGCGTAAAGTATCATAACCTGATTTTCCATCGTCATCGGCACGAACTGGGGCTGTTTCAGCACCTCGGTAATCCGCTGTCCCCGCTCTATCTGTGCTTTGGTGGCTTTGTCTAGCTCGCTGGTGCCGAACTGGGCGAACGCAGCCAGCTCACGGTACTGTGCCATCGACATCTTCAGCTTGCCGGCAACCTTCTTCATCGCCTTGGTTTGAGCAGAGCTACCTACCCTCGACACCGACAAACCGATATTTAAAGCCGGCCTGATGCCGGCATTAAAGAGATCCGACTCGACGTAAATCTGACCATCCGTAATTGAGATTACATTGGTCGGAATGTAGGCGGTGACATCCCCCGCCTGCGTCTCGATTATAGGTAGAGCGGTCAGAGAGCCGCCACCCCTCTCTTCGTTCAGTCTGGCGGCTCTCTCCAGCAGCCGGCTGTGCAGATAGAAAACGTCACCAGGGTAGGCTTCACGGCCTGGTGGTCTTCGCAGCAGCAATGAAAGCTGCCGGTACGCCCAGCCGTGCTTGGATAGATCATCGTATATAATCAGGGCATCCTTACCCTGCTCCATAAACTCTTCGCCGATAGCGCAGCCGGCATAGGGAGCCAGATACTGTAGCGCCACCGACTCCGAAGAGTTGGCAGCAACGACTATGGTGTGCTCCATCGCTCCGTGTTCTTCCAGATTGGCTACCACCTGTGCCACCTTGGAAGCCTTCTGCCCAATGGCGACATAGATACATATCAAATCGCCGCCCTTCTGGTTAACGATAGTATCCAGGGCGATAGCCGTCTTGCCGGTAGAGCGGTCTCCGATGATAAGCTCTCTCTGTCCACGCCCGATGGGAATCATGCTATCAATAGCTTTTATGCCAGTCTGAACCGGCGTATCCACCGACTTTCGATCAACCACGTTGGGCGCCACCCTCTCCAGAGGTCTAACCTTTTTTGATTTTATGGAGCCTTTACCATCCAGCGGTCTCCCAAGCGGATCTACTACCCGCCCGATAAGCCCGGCACCAACCGGCACCTCCGAAATACGACCGGTGGCGCGTACTTCATCGCCTTCCTTGATTCCAGAGTCATCGCCGAGGATAACCGCTGCTACGCTATCTTCCTCAAGATTCAGGGCAATGCCCATAACATCACCCGGAAACTGCAGTAGCTCGTTATATTTCGCTGCCGCCAGCCCGTATATACGGGCGATGCCATCGCCTATCTCCACCACTTTACCCACATCCACCATGGTAACCTTGGCGCCAAACTGCTCGATTTGTTGCTTTATTACCGATACTATATCCCGTCCCTTGGTTGTCAATTAAGCCACCTCCTGACCGTATATTGCGATATATCCTGCTAGCTTAGCTCTCTTTTGAGTGCCTCCAGTTTGCCTCTCGTACTGCCGTCCATCAGCTTACCTCCAACCCTTACAACCACCCCGCCAAGCAGATCCCGGTCCACCTTATGCCTTACTATTACCGTTTTGCCGGTTATATCGCCCAGTTTCTTTGCCAGCCTATTTTTATCGTCTTCATCCAGAGTAAATGCGGTTGTCGCCTCGGCTCTTTCCACGTTATTGTAATCGTCCAGCAACTGCTGGTACTCATCGACGATATCGGAAAGCATACCGAACCTGCCTCTGGTAATCAACAGGTAGACCAGATTCAGCACCAGAGGCTCTATATCGCCCAGTTTATTCAATAGCAGCCTGGCTTTATCCTCGAATTTTATATCCGTACTTTCCAGATATAAAGCCACCTGCCTGTCCCGGGCTAACCGAGCCATCTCTTCCAGCCCGGACTGCCATTCACCCAGTCTTTCCTTTTCCAGAGCGATTTCAAACACTGCTCTGGCATAACGCCGGGCAGAATATCTCCTAGCCATAATATCCCTTCAAGCGATGGTTATTCTTCTTTGGCGATCGTACTCTCTTCCAGCACTTTATCGATCAGCTCACGATGCACCTTTTTATCCAGTGAGCGGTCGATAACCTTTTCCGCCGCTATAATAGTCAGGTCTGCAAACTCCTTACGTAGCTCACCGATGGCGTCGTCCCTCTCCCTCTCGATTTCGGTACGCGCCCTGCTTACAAGCATCTCCGCCTCTTTCCTTGCTTCTTCCTTTGCCCGGAGCTTCATCTCTTCGCCCGCCTGCATCGCCCGCTCCACCAGCTTCTGCCCTTCCTTGTTGGCTTCCTCGATTCGCTTTGCCGTTTCCTTATCCGCCAGCTCTGCCTGTTCTTTTATCTGATCCGTCTGGTCCATGCTCTCCTTGATACGGCGCGATCGCTCGTCAAGCATCCGCATCAGCGGTTTATAGGCAACCAAATAGAGCAGCCCAAACAGGACTAAAAAGCTGATTACCTGAGACAGCAACACTCCCCCATCTATTCCCAAACCTTGCATTTTTTAATCCTCATAAATACTATTTTTATCTACACAACCATTGCTAATAGAATAGCAACAATCAGTGCATATATCGCTACAGCTTCGGTAAGACCGGCTATCAATATCATATTTGTGAATATCGGTCCCCTCGCTTCTGGATTTCGGGCTATACCCTGCAATGCAGCATACCCGATAAGTCCGAGGCCCAAACCGGGACCCAGCGCCCCCAGACCAATTGCTAACCCTACAGCCAGATTTTTCATTGCTTCGTCCATTTCTTACCTCCTTATAGTATACGGTTTAATATATTTTCTAATGAGCCTCTTCCTCGTGAGGCGTCACGGCAACGGTAACGTATATAAGCGTCAGCCCGGCGAAGATAAGCGCCTGGATAAAACCGATAAGTAACTCCAGTCCATAGAAGGGAACGGCAAATACCCACGGTATAAGAAATGCGACAACCATCAGCAGTATCTCACCGGCTGTCATATTACCGAAAAGTCGGAAGGTCAGGCTGATTATACGAATGAACTCACTTACTCCCTCCAGAAAGCCAATAAATATGTTTATCGCTCCGGTGAATAATCCCGACAATCCCGATTTAACCTTGCCACTGAATATCTGACGCAGAGAACGCCAGAAATCGGTGACGTTGATAAACTTCTTCATATATCTTGCACCCAGTCTACGTAAAGCTGTAGCTTCAACGAATATAAACGAAACTAAGGCTATTGCCAGAGGCGTATTGATATCGGTATTTGCTGCTCTTAGCAAATGCACCTCGCCTTCGGCAGTGTGGACCGTTATCGAACCATAACCGGGTAAAAGCCCCAGCCAGGCATTTAAAGCGACAAACAAGAATATGGTAGCCACTATTGGGAAGAAGCGACGTCCGTTCTGTTCACCAGCAACGCTACAACACAGGTCGTAAAGCCAGCCGACGATGAACTCGAAGGTAGCCTGTAGCCTGCCGGGTATAAGCTTCATACGTCGGGTGACCACATAGGAAAGTCCGATAAGAAAGACTATGGTAACCCAGGTGGCAATCATGCTGTTAGTTACCTTGATGCCGAGTACGTGGAATACGGTTTCTGCAGGAAGTTCGGGGTGAGGAGTGGTGACTTTCATCCATTCCGGCAGACCGATGTCTCCCAGAAACTTCTGGCCCAGCGGGCCGAGGATAAAGCCGACTGTCAGTAGTGCTATTATGAGGACGACGATGCCGATGGTAACCGGCAGGGAAAAGCCCAGGCAGCCTTTTTTAGCCACTAACCATTCCCCTGATTCTTTTTGTTATTGCTGATAAGTGAAAACATTTTATAAACACCGTAACCAGCAACCAATAATCCAAACAATAAACCGATTATCACAAAAAGCGGCTTGGTACTGAACCTGTCATCCAGCCACAAGCCAGCCAGCACTCCACCCAGTATCGAGAGCCCGACATACCACCCGATCCCAATAAACCTTAGGGCTGCCTGCCACCTACGCATACCAGCCTCGATACCACCTCAAAGCAGCATATCAAAATGCTTCTTTCAAGTCAAGGAAGAAGTCTGTGCCGCCTTATTCTTTAGTTTCTTTTCGATTAATTAAAAGCCTCGGAACAAACAGCTCCGAGGCTTATTGCTTATCCGGTTCGCAAACCGGCTTTCACATCAAGCCCCAGCTTAAGACTTGTGCTTGCCGAAGTCATCCAGGTCCAGGTTGTCTATGAAATCGCGGAAGGCGGATAGTCTCGTTATCTCTTCCTCGCTGACCTTTTTACCTTTGCCTTCGCTGCTTCTAGCTATATCGCCTTCTTCCAGAATGGGTTCGCCAGTTTCCTTGTCCTGCTCCAGCGGAATACCGGCTTTATCCAGAACAGACTCATCGGCAAAGATAGGCGCAT
This sequence comes from Dehalococcoidia bacterium, assembly GCA_011170385.1. Lineage (GTDB taxonomy): Bacteria > Chloroflexota > Dehalococcoidia > Dehalococcoidales > W693 > W693. Next base: position 13,212 of record DUFE01000086.1, read on the forward strand.
CCATTCTTATTGCCAGCGCCAGGGCATCGCTGGGGCGGGCGTCTACTTCCGTCTGTCCACCGTCTATATTCATAATGATCTTGGCGTAGAATATATCGCTCTTAAGGTCACTAACGACTATGGAATCTATGGTAGCCCCGAGTGTATCTACTATACTGTGCAGCAGGTCATGGGTCATAGGTCTCGGGACACTTTCACCTTTAAGCTTGATAAGTATCGCTTTTGCCTCTGCCGGACCAATGAAGATTGGAAGATAGCGCTCCGCACCCTTCTCCCTCAATAGAACCACGTACTGGTATTCCATCTGGCGGTTCATCAGACCGATGCGAACACTATCTATGGTCATCTCAATCATATAAGACTCCTTTGGCTTCTCGATCAGCAGTATAATTCTACCCCCTGTATAATGAAACTGTCAATAATTTATCGTTAGCATATAACCTCTCTTTACAGTATCCTGGCAACATTGTGGTATAATACTAACGCTTTTCTAGCAAATATACCTGAAAGAAGGAGACGGTATAAACATGCACAAGGTTATTTCCTGGTTCAATGAAGTCACCAAAGACGATATCCCCACGGTCGGCGGCAAAGGAGCGAACCTTGGTGAAATGACCAACGCCGATATTCCCGTTCCGCCTGGCTTCATCGTTACCTCTGAGGCTTACTACGATTTCCTGGAATCCTCCCGTGTCATCGATAATATTCGCGCACTTCTAGAGCCGCTGGATCCGGGAGATAGCAAAGAATTACAAAAAGTTGCCGCCGAAGTCAAGAAGTTGATGATGGATGTCGCAATGCCACAGGAGATAGTCGAGGAAATAAAGAAAGCATATAACAAGCTGGGGGGTGGGTTTGTGGCGGTACGCTCATCGGCAACCGCCGAAGACCTGCCCGAAGCCTCCTTCGCCGGACAGCAGAGCACCTACCTCAATATACAGGGAGGAGACAACGTAGTTAACGCCGTGCAGAAGTGCTGGGCGTCCCTGTTCGAACCCCGCGCCATCTATTACCGACATCAGCAGGGTTTTGACCATTTTAAGGTTGGCATTGCCGTGCCGGTACAAAGAATGGTGGATTCGGTAACTTCGGGGGTGATGTTCACCGTCGAGCCTGTAACCAGCGATACTAAAAAGATCGTCATCGAGGCGATATACGGGCTAGGAGAAGGTCTGGTCTCGGGAGAGGTAACACCAGACCTTTATCTTATAGACAAGGAAGCTATGTCTATTATCTCGAAGAGGATGAGTCAGCAGGAGCGCGAGCTTAAAAGAAACCCGCATGGCATTCAGGACGAACCTAACACCTGGCATAAGGTCCCGTCCGCCGGTCAGAAACGGCAAAAGATAACCGATGACGATATCAAACGTCTGGCAGAGGTGGCAAAGCATATCGAAAACCACTACCGGTTTCCACAGGATATCGAGTGGGCCAAAGAGGGCGATAACATCTATATCCTCCAGACCCGTCCGGTAACCACCATCAAGGAAACCGCCGAGGAAGAGCCAGAAATTCAGGCGCCCATTCTCCTCGAAGGAGACGCCGCCAGCCCCGGTCTGGCTTCGGGTTCGGTTAGGGTAATTCACGATACCACCCAGCTGGACCAAGTGAAAGAAGGCGATATACTGGTAACAGAGATGACCACCCCCGATTTTGTGCCGGCAATGAAAAGAGCCGTTGCCATCGTTACCGATCGCGGCGGCCGAACCGCCCACGCCGCCATCGTCAGCCGCGAGCTTGGTATCCCCTGCATCGTCGGCACCGAAAAGGCAACAAAGGTGCTATCCAATAATCAGAAAATCACCGTCGACGGATCGCACGGCAAAGTATATAACGGCAAGGTAACCCGCAGAATAACCACCACCCTGATGACCAATATCCTCAAGGAAGCAATCCCAACCAAGACCAAAGTTTATGTCAATCTGGCACAACCAGAGCTGGCGGACTCGGTAGCCTCCCGCAACGTGGATGGTGTCGGTCTATTGAGGGCTGAGTTCATTATCGCTCAGATAGGCGAGCACCCCAGCTATATGTTAAAGCAGAACCGTGGTAAGGAGTTCATTGATAAACTCTACGATGGTCTACATACCTTTGCCAGAGCCTTCGATCCACGACCGGTAGTCTACCGCACCACCGACTTCAAGACCAACGAGTATTGCGATCTTGTCGGCGGCCAGGAGTTCGAAGAGGTCGAGGAGAACCCGATGATAGGTTACAGGGGTGCCTCCCGTTATGTTACCGATATAGATACCTTCAAACTGGAGCTGGAAGCCGTTAAGAGAGTGAGGAAAAATCACCCTAACCTGTGGGTTATGATTCCCTTTGTGCGCACCGTTAATGAGCTAAAGCAAACCAAGGATATCCTTGAGGCAGAGGGCTTAAAGCGCTCAGATAACTTCAAGCTGTGGATGATGGTCGAGGTGCCTTCCAATATCTTCCTTATCGATAAGTTCCTCGGCATCGGCATCGACGGCATATCTATTGGTAGCAACGACCTTACCCAGTTAATCCTGGGCATTGACCGCGACAGCGCCAAACTCGCAGACACCTTCGACGAGCGAAACGAAGCCGTTTTGATGGCACTAGAGAGAGCTATAACCGTATCGAAGAGTATGAGCGTTACCTCATCCATCTGCGGACAGGCACCCTCGGTATACCCTGAGCTAACTGAAAAGCTTGTCTCCTGGGGAATCACCTCAGTCTCGGTAAGCCCGGATATGATCGGTACCACCCGCCAGATAATCTCCAGAGCGGAAGCTAAACTGGGTATTAATGATAGATCGGCTTAATATCCGCCAGATTTCAGAAGACAAGGAGAAGGAGCTTTCACCCCATGCGACAAGAAGTACCCTCTCCCGTGGCAGGACGAGGGAAGAAAGTCCCTGCCCTATACGCACCTCCTTCCAGAGAGACCGCGACCGCATCATCCACAGCAAGGCTTTCCGAAGGCTCA
>DUFE01000087.1 GCA_011170385.1 Dehalococcoidia bacterium
ATCCTGGCAGAGGGACGATTTCTGGGGCTACGAGGTGGCTGCAGAAATCCCCGGCGTCGAGATAGACAGATTCGATCTTAAGCGTTACTACTCCGTTGAGCAGATAAAGGACCTGTCGGAGAAACTGAAGCAGGAGAGGCTGGAGTGGCTTGCCGGCTTCCCCGGACTCGATAAGAGTATAATTGGTGCCTTGAAACCATAGTGTTTACTTATGGAATATCTATTACCGCCCCAAAGAGTAGATTATGCCGTGCAAAGGGGCGGTAATGATTATTCCAGCTATGTTGCTGTCAAGCTGTTGCTACGGTGATTACATTATTATCGGGCCTTCGTATGTGATGTACTCCCACCATTCGTACCAATCACCGAAGAAGTCGTTTTCGTAGACGATATCCAGCGGCCAGCAAGCCTGTAGCTCGTGTAACCCGGTTGTGGGGTTAAGCACCCAGGCTTTCACCGATACCGGTCCGTAGGAGATATTCGGCGGCATTGGTAGAACGGCGAACACCTCGAATGCGCCGCAATCATTGGCGACGGCTTCCGCCAGCGGGTAGTTCTCCTCGCATATAGTTACGATAACGGTTTCTCCGGGATCAAAGCAGGCGCCCTTTATGCGGATGGTCTGCCCCGGGTATGCTTCGACCGTGGCCAGCCAGCTCAACGGCCCGAACCAGATCCATGAATCATTTGGATCCCAGGTAACGACAATCTGTCGCACCGATCCTGGTGGTCCCTGCTCACCCTGTGGTCCCTGCTCACCCTGTGGTCCCTGAGGCCCTGCCGGTCCCTGAGGCCCTGCCGGTCCCTGAGGCCCCTGGGGACCTGGTTCACCCTGCGGGCCTGGCTCACCTGGTTCACCCTGTGGACCCTGCTCACCTTGTATGCCCTGCTCACCCTGCGATCCCTGAGGCCCTGCTGATCCCTGCGCACCTTCGGGTCCGGTACAACCAACTGCCGGAATCAAGACAAGAGCGATAATGGTAATAATAATGAATGACTTATATAGGATTTTCATAATTACCTCCTTATTATAAAGTAGGTGTTGAGATTATAGGTGCTTACTAAATACGAGTCAAGGGTTAGCTTTTGGATTGAGATAAAATACGAATTACTACTTGATTGGTAGGGGATTATAAAGGTTGGCGCGCCTAGAGGGATTCGAACCCACGACACTCGGTTCCGAAGACCGATGCTCTGTCCACTGAGCTATAGGCGCAATACCATATTGGGGTGAGTGGAGGGATTTGAACCCTCGATCTCCAGGGCCACAACCTGGCGCCTTAGACCACTGGGCTACACTCACCAGGATACGGGATTATTATAGCTAAAAAGAGCCTGCCTTTCAATGAAAGATAGCTATCTATAAACCAGCTCTACCATGGTAACGCCGTTACCCCCCTCCCCATAGACGCCAGGCCGAAATGACTTTACCAGTGGGTGCTTCGAAAGATACTGACGTACCGCCTGCCGCAGCATCCCGGTACCTTTACCATGGACGATGCGAATGTTAGATATCCCTGCCATAAACGCTCTGTCTAAATATTCATCCAGCTTGGGCAGGGCTTCATCTAGGGTTAGCCGCCGCAAATGGATTTCGCTATCAATTTGTTTATCGCTGCTCATCATCGTTATTTAATTATAAAGGGCTATTTGATTGATATATTATACTATTGTGATGATGTTGACAATAAATATATGATTGCCTTATTATGGAATACGGTAAGCAATTTCCTATATAACGTTATCGTAATTAAAGTTAGATATGGGGGTAGAATGGAGAAAGCAGTAAAGGTTATACCGTGTTTGGACATCAAGGAGGGAAGAGTGGTCAAGGGGGTCAGGTTCGTTAACCTTAAAGACGCCCGCGATCCAGTGGAGGCGGCAATCGCTTATTGTCAGCAGGGAGCCGATGAGCTGGTCTTCCTCGATATAGCGGCTACGGTAGAGGGTAGAGGCACTATGCTTGAATGGGTCAGGAGGGTTGCCGATAAAGTTACTGTTCCCTTTGCCGTTGGCGGCGGCATCAGAAATACTGATGATATGAAAGCCCTGCGCCAGCTCGGCGTCGATAAGGTATCGATAAACACGGCGGCGGTGAGAGAGCCGGCGCTGATAAAGAAAGCCAGCCAGCAGTTCGGTAAAGAGAAACTGGTGGTAGCCATCGACGGGCGAAAGAACAAACCGGGCAGCGGTTTACCCAGACTGGAGGTGGTTGTTAGCGGCGGCAAGGAAGCGACGGGTATGGATATCGTCGATTGGGCAAAGATGGTTGAGAGGCTAGGTGCCGGCGAGATACTGCTTACCAGCAAGGACGCCGATGGAACCAAAGACGGCTATGACATAGAGATGACGCGGGCGGTGGCGGAGGCGGTAACGATTCCAGTAACAGCTTCCGGCGGCGCCGGCAAGCTGGAACACCTGTATCAGGCTGTCGTCGAAGGCAAGGCTTCGGCGGTGCTGGCGGCATCCATCTTTCATTTTGGCGAAATATCTATCCCGCAGGCGAAGCAATACCTCAAAGAAAAGGGCATTGCCGTGAATTAAATAAATACAGGAAGGTAAAGTATGAATCTACAAAGACCAAACGCCAACGACGCTACCCGAACCACCAACCGCTCTAAGAGCATCGTGCCGATGAGCGGGCTATGTACCCGCTGTCTGGACGGCTGCACAGGTAACTGCGAGGTGTTTAAAGCCTCCTTCCGTGGGCGGGAGCTTATTTACCCCGGCCCGTTCGGAGAAATAACTGCCGGGGGTGATAAAGACTACCCGGTAGACTATTCTCACTTCAGCATACACGGCTATGCCATGGGGGCTAATGGACTTCCCGAGGGAGTAGTCGGCGACCCGGATACGGCTACCTTCCCGGCTGTTGATACGGAAACGGAATACGGCTGGGATATCAAGGTAAGAATGAAGGTACCAATATTCACAGGCGCCCTCGGCTCTACGGAGATAGCGCGAAAGAATTGGGAGCACTTCGCCGTAGGCGCTGCCATCAGCGGTATAACCGCAGTCTGCGGCGAGAATGTCTGTGGTATCGACCCACAGCTTGAGCGCAATGCCGACGGCAAGGTTACGCTGGCGCCGGATATGGACCGGCGAATAGAAATCTACCGGCGCTACCATAGCGGCTATGGCGAGATTCTGGTGCAAATGAATGTAGAGGATACCAGGCTGGGTGTAGCTGAATATGTTCTGAACAAGCATGGTCTGGACACCATAGAGCTAAAGTGGGGGCAGGGTGCCAAGTGTATCGGCGGCGAGATCAAGGTCAACAGCTTAGAGCGCGCTCTGGAGCTGCAGAAACGTGGCTACATCGTTACTCCAGACCCCTCCGACCCGCTCAACCAAGCTGCCTTTAAGGACGGCGCCCTGAAGGAATTTGAGCGGCACAGCCGCCTTGGATTTATAGATGAAGAAGGCTTCCTAGTTGAAGTGCAGCGGCTTCGCAACCTCGGTTTCAAGCGTATCACCTTAAAGACCGGGGCTTACGGGTTGCGTGAGCTGGCGATGGCTTTGAAGTGGGGCTCTAGGGCTAAGATCGACCTGCTGACCATAGACGGCGCCCCCGGCGGCACTGGAATGAGCCCGTGGCGGATGATGGAAGAATGGGGTGTCCCCAGTCTGTATCTGCATTCGGCTGCATATAATTTTGCACGAAAGCTGGCTGATATGGGCGAGAGGGTGCCCGACATGGCTTTTGCCGGCGGTTTCAGCAGCGAAGACCATGTGTTCAAGGCACTGGCTCTGGGCGCACCATACACCAGGGCGGTGTGTATGGGCAGAGCGCTGATGATTCCGGGTATGGTCGGCAAGAACATCGCTGCATGGTTGAAAGAAGGGAAGCTACCAAATACAATCAGTCAGTTCGGCTCGACAGTAGAGGAGATATTCATTAACTATGAGGATGTCAAGGGATTAGTCGGATCTGAGGAAATAAATAAGATTCCGATGGGCGCAATCGGTATTTACAGCTACTCGGAGAAGATAAGAATAGGATTGCAGCAGCTTATGGCGGGCGCCAGGTGTTTTAATATCCCGGCGATAACACGCAACGAGCTGATGTCCCTGACCGAGGAATGCACACGGGTATCCGGCATACCCTATGTCATGGATGATAGATATCATGAAGCAATGGCAATTCTGGAGGGCAGGTAACGCACTGGCAATGACCGTATTGCTATAGGAGGTGAAAGTGATAGTCGGAGAAGAGAGCCGGGAGGTGGAAAGGGCGAAGATAGCCATCCTGAGGATACTGGATGATCACCCGGGGGCTATAGGTAGCTATATCATCGCCAGACGCCTTAAAGATGAATATGGCATCGAACTATCGGAGAGAGCGGTCAGGTACCATCTACGGCTTTTAGACGAAAGAGGCTTGACCCAGAAGGTGAGCGGCCGCGACGGGCGGGATATTACCCGGAAGGGAATCGAGGAATTAAAGAATGCCATGGTCGCTGACAAGGTTGGCTTTGTCATCGACAGGATTGAGCTGTTATCATACCTTACCACGTTTGACATAGACCGGCGGCAGGGTATGCTGCCGATAAATATATCGGTATTCCCACGCGAAAAGTTCAAGCCGGCGCTTAAGGCGATGTCTGTCGCCTTTAAGGCAGAGATGTGTGTCAGCGACCTGGTGGCGGTGGTCGATGAGGGGGGAAAGCTGGGGGATGTACTAATACCCGAGGGCAATACGGGTTTGGCTACCGTCTGCAGCATAATTATCAATGGGGCTCTGTTAAAAAAAGGCATACCTATGGATTCCAGGTTCGGCGGACTACTTCAAATGCGGGAAAGGGAGCCCTGGCGATTCACCGAACTGATAGAATACGCAGGCTCCTCTCTGGACCCATCGGAGATTATGATTGCCAGCCGTATGACCAGCGTAAGGGACATAATAAGCAGCGGTAATGGCAAGATGCTGGCTAACTTCCGCGAGGTTCCGGTGTTGAGTGTGCCGGTGGTGGGGGAGGTTATGAGTAAGCTGGGTGAAGCCGGTATTGGCGGCTTGACCATGATGGGCGAGGTGGGTAAGCCGGTGTGCGAGGTTCCGGTTGGGTTAAACAAGGTCGGTATGGTGCTTACTGGCGGCTTGAACCCGGTGGCGGCGGCAGTGGAGGCTGGCATAAGCACAACTAATATAGCTATGGGTGGACTTATCGATTATATAGAGCTTAAAAGCTTCTGGGATTTATAATATTTGTGAAAGTTATAAAGGGTCGTTGGCATCTTTATACCTGTTTTTCTCCATCAATACTCTACTTTTATTTTAATCTCCACCCTGCCTCTCCTCTTGTTATTTAGCCATTAACATCCTGCCCCAATCGCCCTTGGTGTGTTTTTTAAATATCAGAAGGCAACACTATCATTAATGTGTAAACCAGTGAACCATATTGACACATTAAAAGCACGGGGATAACATGTCACTGGGGGGAAATAGATTATACCGGGAGGTGTTAATGTGATATGGTAAGATGGTTCGGGCTGGTGGTGGTTTTCTAGCTGGCTATTCATACTTCTGTGTGGTTTAGGCTTTGCCGGGTTTATCTATTTCATCATATGGGCGATTGGTAAACAGGGTAAGGGTGGCAGATCGTCTATTGAGAGTAATGCCTTAGAGATAGCCAAGGAAAGATATGCTAAAGGTGAGATATCTAAGGAAGAGTTCGAGCAGATAAAGAAGGATTTGGCATAGATGAAGAGGCAAAACGATAACGGAGGTGAAAACAGTGTCTTATACCGTAAAAGATTTCAGTAATCTGATTGGTATGGAAGGTTTCAGTGAAACGCTGCTTAACAACCACTTCACCCTCTACCAGGGATATGTTAACAATACTAATAAGCTTTTGACGATGCTGGATTCAATGATGAAAGATGGCAAGCTTGGCACACCGGAGTATGCCGAGCTTAAAAGGCGTCTCGGCTTTGAGTTCAACGGTATGCGCCTGCACGAATACTACTTCGGTAATCTGAGCGATGGACAGACTATAGACGCATCCGGAAGGCTTTTTAGGAAACTGGTCGGAGACTTCGGCAGCTATGAAGAATGGGAAAAGGACTTCAAGGGTACGGGGATGATGCGTGGCATAGGTTGGGTTATCCTGTATCAGGATAATGTAAGCGGCAGGCTTATCAACCAGTGGATAAACGAACACGAAACAGGCCACCTTGCCGGTTGTATCCCGATGCTGATAATGGATGTCTTCGAGCACGCCTACATGATTGATTACGGGCTGAAAAGGGCTGACTATATAGAGGTGTTTTTCAATAATATAGATTGGGTTGCGGTCGAGGGCAGGTTAAAACAAATAATATAACTGAAATGTAACCCTATTCCTATTGACATTGCAGCAGCAATGATTTATGCTTGCTGCAAAGCTGTTAATAGGAGGGTAAACTGATGCAAGGATATTGTGTTAAGTGCCGCGCCAAGAGAGAAATGAAGGATGCCAAGGCTATCACAATGAAGAATGGCAGACCGGCAACGCAGGGTGTTTGCCCTGTGTGCGGGACCAAGATGTTCAAGATCGGCAAGTGCTAGAGCCTGCATTGCGGTCTAAATAGTATCATTAACAATAGACTTAGTAATATTCGCTATTTTGCCGGCAGTATCAGGTAGAAGTGCCGTGAAACTGCAGAGGTAAAGTTGTGTTTATTCTGTCTCTATTATGTTGATTGCCGCCAGGAGACAGGCTGTAATCATATCTATATTCAGTTTATTGATTCCAGAGTTGATATGTTAATAAAGGCTTCCCTTGATACCGATGTTAATCGGTGAGCTGGGAAGCCGATTTGCTATAAAAGCGGAAAGGCTTTTTTACCGATGAAAGATGCCGCCGAGGTTATCAGACGGCTCGAAAGGGAATACCCCGATGCCAGGATAGCGCTTAATTATTCCACCCCCCTTGAGCTGCTGGTAGCCGTTGTGCTTTCAGCTCAATGTACGGATGAAGCGGTCAATAAGATAACACAGGGGCTATTTGAGAAATACCGCACCGCTGAAGACTACGCCGGAGCGGACAGAGAGCATCTGGAGCAGGATATAAAGTCGACTGGCTTCTACCACAGCAAGGCAAAGAGCCTGATCGGCGCCGCCGCCAGTATAGTAGCCGATTTCGGAGGCGAGGTTCCCCGTACTATGGCAGAACTTACGTCGCTGCCCGGCGTCGGCCGGAAAACAGCCAACATAGTGCTATATAACGCCTTTGGTATAACCGATGGCATCGCCGTGGATACCCACGTAAAGCGGTTATCGGGTCGCATCGGCTTTACCGCTAACAGCGAACCGGAAAAGATAGAAAGAGATCTGATGGAGCAGATCCCCAGGGCAATATGGGGGGGTTTCTCATATCTTCTTATTGAGCATGGTAGAGCTATATGTATAGCTAGAAAGCCGAAGTGCGGGTATTGCATGCTTAAAGATATCTGCCAGTGGGAGCTAAAGGACAGGTTTTCGGGCTAGAATGCGAACATGGCGGCAGCCATTTCTGCCAGCTTTATCAGCAACGACGGCGCAATTCCGAAGAGAAGTATACCGATACAGGTTATCGCAAGCACCAGCCTCAGGGCTGGCGAAGAAGGCACACCACTTTCGCCTGACGGCTTACCAAGCCACATCAGCTTAGCCACCCTTAGATAGTAGAAGGCGGAGATGGCGCTGTTGAGCACGGCGATAATAACCAGCCACAGCAGACCGTTGGCGGCGGCACCGCTGAAGATGTAGAACTTGGCGATGAAGCCGGCAGCGGGCGGCAGACCGGTGAGAGAGATCAACCCCAGTGTCAGCACCAAAGCAAGCACAGGCGCCCGCTTGCCCATACCGGAGTAGTCTTTAATCAGGTCGCTATTAGCCTTGTTGGAGATGGCGATGATGGCGGCGAAGGCTGCCAGATCAGCAAGGGCGAAGGCGACCACGTAGAATAGGGTACTGCTCTGTCCGATGACTTCTGCAGAGCCGGACAATCCGGTAGTAGCCAGACTAATCATAATATAGCCGGAGTGGGCGATACCAGAGTAAGCCAGCATACGCTTGATATTGCTCTGCTGGATAGCCAGAATGTTACCCAGGGTTATACTGACGGCACTTAAGACGGCGAATGCCATGCCCCAGTCTATGCTCAGGGCTTCGGGCAAACCGAAGGCAGAGAAAAAGACACGCAGGATAACAGCAAAACCGGCAACCTTGCTGCCCACCGAAAGGTACAGCGTTACCGGCGTTGGTGCACCTTCATAAACATCGGGCGCCCACATATGGAAGGGAACGGCGGCAATCTTGAAGCCGAAACCGGCTATTAGCAACACCAACCCGAAGACAAGCCCGGGACTGGCAAGAAGGCTGGACGAAGCCGTCGTCTCCTGTATTGAGCGGGTGATTCCAGCCAGTTGTGTTTCGCCGGTAAAACCGAAGGTAAGTGCCATGCCGTAGAGCAGCACCGCCGAAGCGACTCCGCCGAGCAGAATATACTTCAACGAGGATTCGGTTGACCTGTTATCCTTAAGGAAGCCAACAAGCAGGTAGAAGGATATGGCGGTAAGTTCCAGGGATACGAAGACAGAGATAAGGTCAGTCGCTGCTGCCATCAGCATCATACCCAGTGTTGCAAACAGCAGCAGGGCGTGGTATTCGCCCTGGAAGCGAGCGAGCTTGTTGACATAATCTATGGAAACCAGGATAACCATAGCAGCGATGAACAGGAAAAGCAGCTTGAAAAAGATACCGAAATTGTCTACCGCCAGCATATCGTTGAAGATAGCCTGCGGGCTACCGTTCCATAGAGAGATGGCAAAACCAGCGGCAACAGCAATGCCGATTAGGCTGATGGCGGTGAGCACTCCCTTATGCCGGACGAAGAGGTCGAGCAGTATCACCGCTATTGCGGTTCCAGCCAGTACCAGTTCAGGTATAAACAGCTCAAGATTCACAGTATATTCCTATCCTCCCCAGAAGGCAGCTACGGGCGCAATTCCGGAATTTATAACATCGGTCAGCACCATCGGATAGACGCCGACCAGAATAATAGCGATAATAAACACAGCGCAGTAGCAGAACTCAAGCTTATCGGCGTCCTTGACGCCGCTGTATTTCTTCAGCACCGGACCTAAAAATACCCTCTGTATCAGCAGCAGCATATAGGCGGCGGCAAGGAGAATGCCAAGCATAGAGATTATGGTATAGATGTGAAGCCCGTCGACGGCTTTGCTAACGAAAGCGCCCAGGAAAACGCTGATCTCGGCGATGAAGCCGCTGGTGGCGGGTACGCCCATTGCAGCAATACCGCCGATGGTGAATATGGCAGCTATGGCAGGCATCTGCTTGCCCAGCCCGCCAAGCTTGCCTATATTACGCTCGCCGGTATTGTGCATCACCAGTCCGGTGACGGCAAACAGAAGCCCGGTAATGATACCGTGGCTGAACATCTGGAGGCTGGCGCCGACCAGGCTCAACTCTCCAAGGGCGAAGATACCCAGCAGCACGAATCCCATATGGCTTATGCTACTGTAGGCGATAAGCCTTTTCAGGTCGGTCTGCCTCAGTGTTACCGCTGCTCCGTAGACGATATTGATAGTCGCCAGTGCCAGTAGCAGTGGGGCGTATTGCTGGGCGGAGTCCGGGAAGATACTCAGGCAAATGCGAATCATGCCGTAGCCACCCATCTTGATGAGCGTCCCGGCAAGGACGACGCTGACAGCCGTCGGGGCATCGGTGTGGGCATCGGGTAACCAGGTATGCAGAGGGAATACGGGCAGCTTTACAGCAAAGCCAGCCAGGAGCAGGAAGAACATTGGCGCTGCCGGAATAACCATCTGAGCCATAGCCAGACCGCTCTGCGAAAGCTCTATCATATCAAGGCTGCCGGTTGAGAAGTAGATGCAGAGGATACCGGCTAGCATCAGGGCGCTGCCAAACAGGGTATAAATAACGTACTTTATAGCGGAGTATTCCTTTCTGCCGGCTCCCCAGATGGAGATGAGGAAGTACATCGGGATAACCTCTATCTCCCAGAAGATGAAGAACAGCAGCAGGTCTAGTGAACAAAACACGCCCAGGATACTCGTCTCCAGCAGCAGCAGCCAGGCGAAATACTCCCGCACCCGTAGCTCGACCTTCCAAGAAATAAGAACCACCAGAAAACCGAGCAGGGCGGTTAAAAGCACCAGCGGCATGCTCAACCCGTCGACGCCGATGTGATAATCGGCGTTGATGGGTTCTATCCAGGCTGCCATCTCCTGAAACTGTACTGCCCCCGCCATCCCCGCTGAGCGGTCAAAGGCACAGAACAGCACCAGGGACAAAACCAGCGGAATGAAGGTGAAAACGGCGGCGATGTACCGGATAAGCCTTGCCGAAAGACCCGGCACCATAGCGATGACGATAGCCCCTGCGACCGGTAGAAATATTATGATCGATAGGCAGTTAAAGTCCAATTTCAATACCTTTCATAGAATCTATCCCCATATCAGCAGGCTAATGACAATAGCCAGCACGCCCAGTATGATAAATAAGCCGTATAGCTGGAGCTGCCCGCTTTGAGCCCTCCTGACGGAATTACCGATATCCACCACTGTATCCGCCACGCCATTCACCGCCCCGTCGATAACTTTACTGTCCAGTAGCTTCATACCAGCGAAGAGCCTGTCGGAGAGCAATCTTTGCCCGATAGCATCCTCGTAAAGCTCGTCCATCCAGTATTTCTTGGAGAAAAGGACGTATAATGAGCGGAAGAACCATGCAATGCGATGGGGGGATATCCACTTTGCGCTGTACATGGCATAAGCCAGCAGTATACCGCTGCCTGCCATCGCCAGTGAGATCCAGGGTAATGGGTGAGACAGTATGCCGAAGAAGCCCTCGGTAAAGCTATGGCTTTCGCCATGCCCCAGTAGATGGCTGAAGCCGCCGGTTGCGTTAAACCAGCCTGAGACGACAGCAAGCACCGCCAGCACCACCATCGGCACCACCATAACTGGCGGCGATTCGTGGGGCTTTTCGCTGCCGCGGTATTCGCCTCCGAAGGTCATAAAGACCACGCGGAACATATAGAAGGCGGTCATAAAGACAGTAATCATCGATAACACGAAAAGAAGCGTGTTCTCGGACAGGGCGCTGGCAAGTATCTCATCCTTACTCCAGAACCCGGCCAGCGGCCAGATACCAGCGATGCTTAACGATGCGATAAGAAAGGTGGCGTAAGTCCAAGGCATCACCTTTCGCAACCCACCCATAAAACGCATATCGAATGTCTTGGTACCGTGGTTGACGCTTCCTGCCCCAAGGAATAAAAGAGCCTTAAAGAAAGCGTGATTGAACAGGTGAAAGATGCCGATAGCCACACCGCCGACACCCAGTCCCAGCATCATATAACCAAGCTGGCTGATGGTAGAGTAAGCCAGCACTCTTTTAATATCATTCATCACCAGCCCCATGGTGGCGGCGAAGATGGCGGTAAAACCGCCGATATAGGCTACGATGGACAGGGCTTCGGGCGAATGCTCGAACAGCGGGAACATGCGGGCGACCAGAAAGACACCGGCGGCTACCATCGTGGCGGCGTGAATAAGGGCGCTGACAGGAGTCGGACCCTCCATAGCGTCAGGCAGCCAGACGTGCAGCGGGAATTGCGCCGATTTACCGGCGGCTCCTAAAAATATGCCTATGGCAGCCCAGGTGAGAGTGGCGCTACCGATGGCACCGGCTACGGCATAACCGTGAAGCTGGGAGACATCAAGCGTCCCCTTGCTAAAGAATAGAACCAGTATCGCCGCCAGAAAGCCGAAATCACCAAGGCGGGTGACGATAAAGGCTTTCTTGGCTGCCCTGGCTGCCGCCGGGCGATGGAACCAGAAGCCGATCAGCAGATAAGAGCACAGACCCACCAGCTCCCAGAAGACGTACATTAACAGCAGGTTATCGACCATTACCAGCCCCAGCATAGCGGTGGTGAAGAGCGACATATAGACGTAGTAGCGATGGTAACCGGGATCACCGTGCATGTAACCCTGCGAATATATCTGCACCATAAGGCTGACGGTGGTAACGACGATACACATTATCACCGTCAGCATATCTATCGTCAGCCCGAGATGAATGTTGATAGAGCCCTCGATGATAAGCCAGTTGAAGTCCGGAATTATAAGCTCATGCGAGGGCGTGTTGAGCAGGCTGGTCAACAGCCACAGCGACAGGATAAGAGAGCCGGCAACGGCGCTGATGGTGATATAGCCGCTTATCCTTGGGCTGTTATTGAGGAAAGGCTTGATAAACAGCGCAATAAGTACGAACGATATCAGCGGCAGCAGGAATATCATCCATACCAGACTGTTTGGTATTATCGCTTCCATAAATGCTAACCCATCACCATTTCATAAGATCTATCTTGGTTACGTCTATCGTCTCGCGTCGGCGATAGATGGCTATGATTATCGCCAGTCCGACTGTCGCTTCGGCGGCGGCGACCACTATGATAAATATGGTAAAGACCTGCCCGGTCAGCAGTGCCGGCACAACATAGCGTGAAAAGGCAACCATAGCGATGCTGACTGCTCCCAGCATAACCTCGATGCTCATCAGGATAACGACGGCGCTCCTCCTGGATAGCGCCCCATAGAGCCCGATGGCGAAAAGCACCGAAGACAGTATTAAAAAGTGTTCCAGTCCCAGTGTCATATCTATTTCTCTCTCATAAGAACGATGGCTCCAATTATAGTCGCCAGCAGAAGAATCGCGGCGATCTCCACCGGCAGTATAAACCCGCCCTCGGTGAAAAGACTGTTAGCCAGCTCGGCGGTGGTCGGTTCGGTGGGAGGCAAACCAGATACCTGCCACGGAGTCCTGACGATGGCGAAAACGGCAACCCCCAGAAATAGCGTACAGGCGGCGATGACGGGGAATTGTAGCTTGTTAGGCAGGCTGCCCCGTTCGACCTCGCGGGTAAGCATAATTGCCAGAATAATCAATATAGCTATGGCACCGACGTTAATCAGTATCTGTACCGCAGCCAGAAAGTCGGCGCTTAAAGTAACAAAGATACCGGCTATGGATAGAAAGCAGAGGATTAGGCACAGCGCCGCCCGGAAGATGTTACGCAGGCGGACGACGGCTATCGCCGATACTACAGCTGTTGTAGCCAGTAGCCAGAATGCAATCTCTAATCCCATAATACTTCTCTTACAAGTCTCTGTTGATTAGTAGTGTCTGTTCGGGCAGAGTCTTTTCGATCTCTGGGCGGAAATAGCCGCTGGGCTTCCGTACCTCCGGCGTTAGAAGCTCCTCCTTACTCAAGGTCTGCTCGACGAAGCGATAGGTTCCCCGCTCGTAGCTATAGCCCATAAACAGGGCGTCGAACGGGCAGGCTTCGACGCATAAGCCGCAGTAGATGCAGGAACCGCCCTTAAGTTGATATTTCTCAACTTCATAGGTCAGGTCGCACTGCAGGCAGCGTTCGGTTTCTGCAAGCGCCGATTCTTTATCCCAGCCAATCTCAACGCCATCGAAGCTGTCCAGCCGCTGCTGGTGAGGGATGGCGGATGTTTTCGGGCGCAATCCCTCGCGGGGACCACCTTTGCGGTCCGTTATCTCCTCCGGTAGCGCCAGCGTTTCATCTATTATGCCACTGCCGCCCAGGTACTTATCTATGGATATCGCTGCCTGGCGCCCCTGGGCGATAGCTTGGATGACCGTTGCCGGGCCGAGCACGGCATCACCGCCGGCGAAGATGCCCTTGCAAGCGGTAGCCAGCGTGTCCTGATCTGTTTGAATGGTGTTGCCGCGTCCGGTGTCCAGCTCGAACTTTTCGGGCAATTTAGGGCGCTGGCCGATGGCGGATATTATATTATCCAGCTCTATGACAAAATCGCTGCCTTCTATGGGTTCCGGTCGCCGCCGTCCGCTGGCGTCTTCTTTACCCAGCTTCATACGGACGCACTCTAGTTTAAGGCATTTGTTATCGCCGGTGACCCTGGTCGGCGCCACCAGGAAGAGAATCGTTATGCCCTCGTCAAGAGCCTCCTCTAT
The DNA here is from genome assembly GCA_011170385.1 of Dehalococcoidia bacterium. Classification (GTDB taxonomy): domain Bacteria; phylum Chloroflexota; class Dehalococcoidia; order Dehalococcoidales; family W693; genus W693. The sequence goes on from DUFE01000087.1 coordinate 14,018, forward strand.
CTCCTCCGGGCTTGCCGGCATCTCGGCGCGGGTACGTCGGTATATTATGGAAACATCTCTGGCGCCGAGTCGAAGGGCGGTTCGCGCCGAGTCCATAGCCGAATTACCGCCTCCGATAACAGCTACCCTGTTGCCCAAAACTATCTTTTTGCCCAGTTTGACCTCTCTCAGGAAGTCTATACCGCCAAGTATCCTGGGGTCATCCTCACCTTCGATACCCAGCTCGATAGCCTGGTGGGCGCCGATGGCAATAAAGACGGCGTTAAAGTCCTCTCGCAGTAGACTTTCCGGGTTATCTACCCTGGTATCGGTGAGTATCTTGACGCCGGTTTTTTCTATCTCTCTTATATTATCGGTGAGTATCTTATCGGGCAGGCGGTATTCGGGGATGCCGTAACGCATCATGCCGCCCGGCTTCGGCAGTGCTTCAAATACAGTCACCTTGTGACCGCAGAGCTTTGAAAGATAATAGGCAGCGGTGAGCCCAGCGGGACCGGCACCGATAACCGCCACCTGTTTGCCGCTTGATGGCGCACGTTTTGACCTCTGCTTCCATACGCCGCTGTCGTTATCGACGGCGAAGCGCTTGAGCATTCGTATGGCGATGGGCTGGTCGATGAGGCTGCGGTTGCAGGATGATTCGCAGGAGTGGGCGCAGATATAGCCGCAGACCGAAGGAAACGGTATCTTTTCGCGGATTACGGCTACTGCCTCATCCGGCTTGTCCTGTGAAAGGCATCGGATATAGCGGGCGGCGTCCACGTGAGAAGGGCAGGCCTGGGTGCAAGGCGCCGGTATGAGCCCTTTCTCTCCCCTGTCGGAGGTCTCTATCTCTATGCATCCGTGGGGGCAGTTGCGTGCACAGGTATAACAGCCTATGCAGCTATCCTGTGACCAGGCGAGTATGTTGCCGCGGATTCGTCTGGATACGGTCAACCTTTGTTCGGGATACTGGGTGGTGATGGGACGGCGGAACAGAAGGTGCTTCAGCGTTACCGCCAGCCCCTTGATAATGCCGTTGCCATAGTGCTTAAAGCCCAGTACTGTTGCCTCCCAGCCTAAAGAATTTCGACCAGATGAGTATCAGGGCTGCCATTATAACCAGGCTGGATATGATTATCACCAGCGATGACGCCTCCTGGAAGAAAACGACCTGCATGCTGGTTAGGAGCAGGTTTATCAGTGCCAGGGGCAGCAGGAACTTCCAGGCGAAAGCCATAACCTGGTCTATCCTGAAACGTGGTATGGTAGACCGCACCCAGACGATAAGGGAGAATACAGCGATTACCTTTATGATAAACCAGAGGAAGGGCGGCAGAAAAGGTCCCTTCCAGCCGCCGAGGAAGAGAGTGGTTATTATAGCGGATGAAGTGAGCGCCTCGGCGTATTCCATAAGGAAAAACGTTGCGAACTTCATACCGGAATATTCGATGTTATAACCGGCGACGATCTCCGAATCGGCTTCAACCAGGTCGAACGGGGTACGGTTTATCTCTGCCAGTGAGCCGATGAAGAATATTAAAAACCCTAATGGTTGCAGCAAGATGAAGGGAACGGTCTGGGCTTCGACAATATCGTTCAATGACAGCGAGCCGGCGATGAGAACGACGCCGACGATGGACAGCACCAGCGGGATTTCGTAGCTAATAAGCTGCGCCACGTCTCGCATTGCCCCGATGAGGGAATATTTATTATATGAGCCCCAGCCGGCCATAAAGATGCCGATAGAAGCCACCGAACTGACGGCAATGATGTATAGAATGCCGATGTTGAGGTCTACCAGCAAAGCGTTGCCCTGTAACGGGATTACGGCAAACATCATAAATACCGGGGCAAGGGCGATGATAGGCGCCAGCCAGAAGACGATTTTGTCCCCCTTTGAGGGAACTATATCCTCCTTGGTCAATATCTTAAGAACATCCGCTACCGGTTGAAGGAGACCGAAGGGACCGGCGCGATTAGGTCCCAGGCGCACCTGGAAACGCCCTATCAGCCGTCGTTCGTACCAGATGAAGAACATAACCATCAGCAGGATAAAGGTGATTATCATGCCTGCAAATAGCAGTAGATGCAACCAGAAGTTGCCCGACCAGAGTAATTCCTGTGGAGCGAATTGCATCATTACCTATCCACCTCTCCCAGGCAGATATCTATGCTGCCGAAGGTGACTATGGCATCGGCGAGCTTCCAGCCAATAATCATATCCCGCAACGCTGTCAGGTTGATGAGTATAGAAGACCTGACATGGAAGCGGTAGGGCTTCTCCGAACCGTCGGAGACTATATAAAAGCCCAGTTCGCCCTTGGGAGCTTCTATGTGGGCGAAGGCTTCGCCTACCGGCGGTCTAAAACGCAGCGGTACTTTATTCAATACATTGCCTGATGGCAGCTGCTCTATAGCCTGATTCAGAATGCGGATACTCTGGTACATCTCGGCTATCCTTACGCGGTACCGGTCGTAGCAATCACCAGCGCTGCCCGTGGGGATGTCGAAATCGAAGCGGTCGTAAACGGAGTAGGGGTCGGCTTTGCGGATGTCCCATTTAACGCCACTGGCGCGCAGTACCGGCCCACTGGCGGAGCTGCTGATTGCCAGCTTCTTTGGCAGGACACCGATACCCTTTGTGCGTGCCAGAAGTATCTCATTATCAGCCAGGAGCTGATCGTATTCGGCGATAAAGCCTGGGAAATGCTTCAGTAATTTCTTTAGAGCCGGAAGAAACTCGTCAGGGATATCGTGGCTGACGCCGCCGAAACGCATATAGTTATAAAGTAGCCTCTGGCCGCAGACCATATCGAAAAGGTCGAGAATCCTCTCCCTTTCGCGGAACATATACAGGAATGGCGTCTGGAAAGCGCCGAGGTCGTTAGCCAGCGAACCGACGGCAATCAGGTGGCTAGCGATGCGCTGTAGCTCTGCCATGATGACGCGCAGGTACTCGGCACGCTCCGGCACCTGTATACCGGCAAGCTTTTCCACCGCCATAACGTAGGATAGCTCGTTGCTCATTGAAGCAATATAATCCATACGGTCTGTAAATGGAATGTTTTGCTTGTAGGTGCGGTTCTCGGCGAGCTTTTCTATACCGCGATGTAGATATCCGAAGACCGGCTCAAGCTCGACGATAACCTCGCCATCCATGGTAGCCAGCATTCGGAAGACTCCGTGGGTGCTGGGGTGCAGAGGACCCAGGTTGATGACGAATAGCTCGGTCTTAAGAGCCATCGGTAAAATCCTTTCGCAGTGGGTGCCCCTGGAATCCCTCCCAGAGGAAAATACGTTTCATATTTGGGTGGCCTTCGAAATTTATACCCATAAGGTCGAATATCTCGCGCTCCTGGAGTTCGGCTCCCCGCCACAGGCTTACCACGGAGGGGATGGTGGGGGTTTTTCTATCGGTACACCTGGTCTTTATCACCAGGCTGTGGTTGTGCTTTAAAGACACCAGGTGATAGACAAGCTCGAAATAATCGCAGTAATCGATTGCAGTGATATGAACCAGGTAGTTGAAATTTAGTCCGGGCTCGTCCTTGAGGAAGGCAGCAATGTCGAAAAGGAACTCGCTCTTAACCAAAAGGCTATCCGGGTTTAGTCCGGCAATGCCTGCGGCAAGACTTTTATCCAGTCTGGCGGCTGCTTCGCTGCCGGCAAGAGCCAGTGTCATTTCTTCTCCTCGACGAAGCTTTTTCTCCTTTTTATCTTCTCACGAAGCATCTGTATCCCGTAAAGCAGGGCTTCGGGGCGTGGCGGGCAGCCGGGCACATAAACATCCACCGGCACTATGTGGTTATAGCCGGGTACCACCGAATAGGAGCCCTTGAAAACGCCGCCGCTGATGCCACACGCCCCCATGGCGATTACCCATTTAGGCTCTGCCATCTGGTCATAAAGACGCTTTATCTGGGGAGCCATCTTCCAGGTAAGGGTACCAGCGGTAATCATCAGGTCTGCCTGGCGCGGTGAAGCGCGGACGATTTCCATACCGAAACGTGAGATATCAAAACGGGATGCGGCGGCGCCCATGAACTCGAAGGCGCAGCAGGCAGGGAATGAAATTACCGGCCATATGGCGGTGCGCCTCGCCCAGTTAAGAGCGGCGTCCACTGTGGTCAGTAGTATGTTCTGGCGTAGTTCGTCGGTCAGCCAGCTGTCCGGGTCGGGAATGATATCGCGGCTTCTTTCTTTGAGCTCCTCTATCATCTTTCCCTCGTGGATATCGAGCTCGGCGCCGGAATAGACGTGACCTTTTCCTACTTCCATTCGAGGACCTTCTTACGCCAGGCATAGATATAGCCGATAACTACAATCGATATAAATATAAGGACGACAAAAAAGCCAAATTCACCTAGCTGTTTGAGATCTACAGCCCAGGGGTAGAGAAATACTACCATAACATCCAGGGCGATGAGCATCAGGGCATAGAAATAATAGCGGAAGTTGAACTGAACCCATGACCTGCCGATAGTCTCCATACCGCATTCGAAGGGCGTGTACTTTATCGGGTTGGGCTTGCTGGGTATGATCTTGATGAGTCTAAGTAGAACTGGGAGAAAGACAAGCAGAGAGGCAAAGAGGATTGAAATCACTGTAAACAGTGCGATGTAACCAAAGTTTTCTAGCAACTACACGCTCCTTTGAGAAGTTAATTTACTAGAAACAATGAGTGGATAAGTATATCACCCTTTTGTTTTTTAGGCAAGTAAATTATCCAGCTATTAGGGCGTAATGTCCATACCCTGTAATACATCTAATATTCAAACCAGAAGGGAGTGGGGGCTATATTGACAAAGAAGTGATTTGGGGCTAAACTTCAGGTTCAGGAAACGAGGAGGTGAGGTATGAAAATAGTGGTCATCGGTATGGGGCAGTGCGGCGGTCGAATTGCAGACGAGTTCGCCCGTCTGGGTAAAAGGGCGCGCAGCCTGCGGGGCATAGATATAATCGTTGATACTTTTGCAGTTAATACGGATTCTACCGACTTGGTGGGGATGCACACAATAGGCTCCGATTATCGCCACCGGATACTGATAGGTGCCGGCACAACCCACGGGCACGGTGTCGCAAAAATGAACGATATCGGCGCCGAGATAGCCAGGGAAGATGCCGATAAGGTGCTGGATGCCATAAAATCGGCGCGTCAGCTGTATGAATCGGATGCCTTCCTTCTGATCGCAGCGACTGCTGGAGGCACCGGATCTGGGGCGACACCGGTAATAGCCAGGTTTCTCAAGGAGCGTTATGCTGATAAGCCGGTGTATACCATGCTGGTCTTACCCTTTGAGCATGAAGAGATGAACGAGGAAAGGGCATTGTATAACACAGCGGTATGTCTTAAATCTACGTATCAGGTTGCCGATGCCGTTATCCTGATAGATAACCAGCGGTATGTCAGGAAGGACTACTCGCTACAGAGCAATATGATAGAGATAAACAGGCTGATCGCAGAGCCATTCTTCGATCTGCTGTGTGCCGGTGAAGAGAAAAAGGTAAAGCATATCGGCGCCAAGGTGCTGGATGCAGGTGATATAATACAGACCCTTTGCGGCTGGACGGCTATCGGTTATGGCGAGTTGAAGTTGCCGCTGATAACCTTTCCTACGGATTGGAGCGGGGACTTTCGCAAACGCGGTAATCGCACGCACAAGGGTATAGAGGCAATGGATCAGGCATTGTGCGACCTGTCAATTGAATGCGATCCACAGGACGCTAATAGGGCGCTCTACCTGCTTTCCGCTCCGGTTAAGGAGATGAATATGGAGCTGGTCAAAGAGCTCGGTGATTATCTTAAGGGCTTCGCCCCGCAAGCTGTCATCAGAGACGGGGACTATCCTCGTGAGAAGGGCTTGCTGGATGTTACGGTTATATTGTCGGAGTTAAGCGATGTCGCCAAGGTGAGGGATTACTACACCCGCTCCTCTGCGCTGGCTAAAGAGATGAAGGTAAGGACGAAGAACAAGGAAAGCAAAGCCGTGCTGGCGGAAGAAGCTGGCAAGGATATACCGACGCTGTTTTGATGGTTCGTTTTTAGTCCGCTCCATATACAAATAACTGAATATCCCCTGGAAACTGGCGGAAGTCTGTATCTACAATGGCAGAGCACACCGGGCTGTATATCGGCACCTCCGGCTGGTCTTACCCCCGGGGCGAAGGAACCTGGAAAGGGCATTTCTATCCCACGGGCAAGATTGACGAGCTGATCTATTACAGCCGGTATTTCTCTGCAGTGGAGATAAACAGCTCCTTCTACCACCCGCCCGATCCTGAAACCGTTAAAAAGTGGTCAGAAAGGGTACCTGAGGGCTTTCTTTTTACCGCCAAGCTTTGGCAGAAATTCACCCACCCCGATATGTATCGGCAAGCTACCGGAACCGATGCCACCATTTCACAGCGGGATGTGGATATATTCAAGAGAAGCCTGGAACCGCTGGTCGAGAGTAACAGGCTTGGGGCGCTGCTAGCGCAATTTCCACCGAGCTTCAAGAACGACGACTTCGGACGGCGGATACTGGCTGCCGTAGGCAAAACCTTTTCGCAGTATCGGCTGGCGGTAGAGCTGCGCCATAAGAGCTGGAGTGACGACCCGGAAACAGCAAAACTGCTCGCTGCTGGCAATACTGCCTGGGTGCAAATAGACGAACCGAAGTTCAGAACATCGATAGCACAGGAGCTGCCGATAACCTCCGGTATAGCCTATTTTCGCTTCCACGGACGCAACGCCGAAAACTGGTGGCGGGGCGATAGCGAAACGCGCTATAGATACCTCTATTCGGATAGTGAGATACAGGAGTTGTCGCATCGAGTAGAGGCAGCCCACCGTAAAGCAAAGCTGGCTTTCGCCTTTTTCAATAATCACTGGCAGGGGTATGCCCCACGTAATGCGGTTAGCATGATAAAAGCCCTAAAGCTGCCAGTAAAGGAATTGTCTATGCAGATGCCTCTGGCGGACGAAGGTGAAAAGTAGCGGGTGTTGACAAACGGCATTCGCGCTTCTGGGATAAATCACGTACCTTCAGTTCGCCATACTGGCTATTACCGATAACCTGATATCAGTTATTCTCGTCTGGCAATGAATAGAATGCAATACCCAGCGCACCGGTGCCGATAGCGTATCCGATAATAGGGCTGACCTCGGTAAGTAAGAGCTCTTTACAGTCGAACTCACCGGCGATACGTTGCTTCAATTTCTCTCCTTCTTCGGGTATCGCGGTGTGCATCACGGCGGCGTGAACCGCCTGTTCGCCTGTCCTGCGCTTCATATTGTCGACGAGCTTTTCCTTACCACTCTTCATTGTTCTTGATACGCTAACCAGGTGCACCACTCCATTTGAGATGGTAAGCAGCGGCTTGACCCCCAGCGCCGAACCCACCTGGGTGGCGATTTTGGGTATCCGCCCTGTGCGGTAGGCATGGCGGATGGTATCTAGGGCAAGGAACATATAGGCGTGTTCCCTTACCTTGTTGGCTGTTAGGATAACCTCGTCAAGCTGTCTGCCCTCGATTGCCGATCGGGCGGCCGCCAGAACGATAAGCCCCTGCGTTGCGGTGGCGGTCATGGAGTCCACAATGGCGATGGTGGCCTCGGGATTTTCCTGTAGCAAGTTGTCCTTTGCTAGACAGGCGACATTAAAAACTGTGCTTAGCTTGGAGGAGACGGATATACACAAAATATCCTGCCCGCGGTTCACAATCTCGCGGAAAAGGTTTATATAATCGTTAGGGGGGGAAGGAGCCGTTGAAAAGGAGTCGGGCGCCTTATCTAGGAGCTGGTAAGCCTCGGCGGCGTCAAGATCTACGCCATTACTGTAGACTTTGTTTCCGAATAGTATTTTCACCGGAACGATATGGATTCCGTACTTCTCCGCCTGCTCTTTGGGCAAGCAGGAAACGCTGTCGGTAATAATGGCAACTTTATTCACTTCAGCCTCCTGCGGTGATTGGAATACGGATTATAGCATAGTAATATGCGTGTAGGGAAATGTCTAGATATTGGTATATCTGAAAGAAGAATAGCCTCCGCTGGATATGATATAATAGCCTACGAATGTCGGTAGTAGTAACCGGTGCCTCCGGACATATGGGTATCAACCTGATACACTCCCTGATTGCACAGAACCGGTCGGTACGCGCCATGGTCCATGTTAACAGACAGGCGGTGGACGGGTTAGATGTTGAGGTTGCCAAAGGCGATGTACGCGATCTGACGTCTCTGCTGGATGCCTTTAAGGGCGCTGATGTGGTATATCACCTGGCGGCTCATATCTCTGTCTTGAGGAACGAGGGGCGTTTGCTTGAATCGGTCAATGTTACCGGTACCAGAAACGTAGTCGAAGCTTGCCTGCGTTGTGGTGTGCGCCGCCTTATCCACTTTAGCTCGATCCATAGCATAGCCCAGACGCTTGCAGATAACCCGATTGATGAATCATCCCCTGCGGTACAATCGCGACAATGCCCGCCCTATGATCTATCCAAAGCGGCTGCCGAGGGAGAGATATGCAGGGGGATAGGGAGGGGGATGGATGCTGTTATCGTCAGCCCAACTGCGATAATCGGTCCTTACGATTATAAGCCGTCGCACTTCGGCGAAGCGCTGGTGAAGATGGCAAACGGCAAGCTGCCTGCACTGGTTGATGGTGGGTTTAACTGGGTAGATGCTCGTGACGTTGCCGGAGGGGCGATGCAAGCCGAAGAACGGGCGTCGACCGGAGCAAGGTATATCCTTTCGGGGCACTGGGTTTCACTGTATGATATGGCTGTGATGGTTGAAAAGATAACCGGTGTTCCGGCACCCCGCTTTGTCTGCCCGATGTGGCTGGCTCGTATCGGTGCACCGCTTATGACTGCCTTTGACCGTCTATCCGGGAGGCGGCCGCTTTATACCAGTGTCTCCCTGAAGGCGCTGCGTAGTCACCGTAATATAAGCCATCGGAAAGCTACCCAGGAGCTAGATTACCATCCGCGTCCGTTTGGTGAAACACTAGTCGATGCCCTTCGTTGGTTCGAAGGGGCAGGTAAACTCGCCAGACCCCTGAAAGAGAAAACGGCAATGTCATGACCGAGAAAGTATTATTCGATTATATTATAATAGGCTGGTTTGTACTGGCGGTAGTAGTCTTTCTGATGCTGATTTTCGTTGCTGCTCCGTATGGCCGTTATGCACGCGGTGGCTGGGGTCCCACCATAAAAAACAGGGCGGGCTGGGTTATTATGGAAGCGGCGGCGCCGATAGCCTTTGCTATATGTTTCATTCTTGGTGATAACGCCAGTACGTTCACCACGCTGGTCTTTCTTGGATTGTGGCAGCTTCATTATATACATCGGGCTTTTATCTACCCCTTCGGATTGCGTAGCAGGGGCGATGGGATACCACTCGTAATCGTTAGCTTAGGGATGCTGTTCAACACGGTGAATGGATATCTCAATGGACGTTATATCTTCACATTCTCCAGTGGTTATGGCAACGAGTGGATCGGAGATCCCAGATTTATTATCGGGGTATCGTTATTTATTGTCGGCTTCGTCATAAACCGACGAGCAGACCTGATTCTCCGCAACTTAAGGAGACCCGGTGAATCAGGGTACAGGATTCCGCACGGAGAGCTTTATCGATGGATATCATGCCCTAATTACTTAGGCGAAGTCGTTATCTGGGTGGGGTGGGCTGTGGCGACCTGGTCGTTACCCGGTATGGCGTTCGCCGTTTGGACGGCTGCCAATCTGGTACCACGCGCCCGGCTGCATCACGCGTGGTACCGCAAAAACTTCCCGGATTACCCGCCCGGGCGAAAGGCATTTTTACCCGGGATATGGTAGCCCATCTGTAGAAGTGAGAGGGTTATAATATATTACGCGCTTCTAAAAGGTGATTATCTGCAAAAACCATACAAATATGGGCATACAGTGTGAGTGCCTGCACCGATTAACCGCTACCTTAATGCTATCCCCTGACAAGAAAAACCGGGACGTATGCTTTTAGCATAACGTCTTCGGCGACGCTACCGTAAGCCCAGCGGCTGATTCCGGAGCGTCCGTGGGTTATCATAGTGACGAGGCTTACTTTATTATCCCTGGCGTAGTTAATAATCTCTTCATCAGGTTTACCCAGCGGTGCCTCCTTGTGTACCTTTAGTCCAGCATCCTGAAACCGCTTTTCTATATGCGCCAGGTAAGGGCCGACCACCAGCTTGCACTTGGCAGCTTCCAGCTCTACGTGCTCTTCCCAGCTCAACGGCATATCGGAGGGATAATCTGCAGATACATCCGGCGGTTGGTAAGCCCGCAATAAAACTATCTTCACCTTTCCTCCACCCCACTGTTTAGCCAATGATTCGACGTGCGGCAATACCGATTCTGCCAGTTTGGAGCCATCTAGCGGAACCAATATCTTTCTTTCAGGCAATCTATCTTCCAGGATTTCTTCGGCAACGCCGTCTCGAGCTAGCCAGACGGGTACATTCGCCGAACGCAATACCTTGTAAGCGACGCTGCCCATAGCCCAGCGGTTGATTCCGGAGCGTCCATGGGTTGCCATAAGAATAAGGTCTATACCATTGTTATCGGCGTAGCGCAGTATTTCATCGGCTGGCTTGCCTGATGCCAGCTCGCATTTTACGTTTACATGGCAGGCTATCTCCCCTCTCCCCTTCTTTATCATTTTTGGATATTTCCTGATGGCATCCGCCGCCCACTCGATATATGCTCTATGCTTGGGAATCAACCCGCGCTCATCTTGGCTGTAGACATGGAGCAGGTATATATCGACACCCTCCATATTGCAGGCGATGCTCTTGGCGTATTTCAATATCGCTTCGGCAAAGTCAGAACCATCGAGCGGTATGAGCATTTTCTTGTACAATGATTACCTCCGGCTAGTCAGATAGTAGGAATTTATAAATGTGACGAAAATAGACCAGCGGATATAATAATACACAAGTAGTCGTGAAAACTCAACCTCAGAGCTTTAATATTGCCTTATACACGGAGCAGGGGTATAATAAACCCTCCGGGGAGACAACAAGAATAGCAAAAAGGCTAGTCACAATGGGATACCACGAGCACAAGCATCAATCACCGGCGAATACAACATGCGCCGTGATTATCATCTCCGGTAGCAGAAATAAGCAAAACGACGAGTCTGGCAAGCTCATCGCGCAGTTGCTTAAGAATGACGACCACAGGGTGTCATCCCTTTCCATTCTGAAAAATGACGCCGAAGCAATTATTAACAAGGTGTCCTGTCTTCTTGAGGATGAAAATGTTCAGGTTATCATCACCAGCGGCGGCACCGGCGCCAGCAACTTGGATATAACCGTAGAGACGATAACCCCGCTTCTAGATAAAAGGTTGGACGGTTTCGGTGAGCTCTTCCGTTTACTTACCTATCAAGAGATTGGCAGCGGCAGTATTATGAGCCGGGCGATGGCGGGTGTGGTAAAAGGCAGGGCCATCATCTGTCTACCGGGCTCTGTAGATGCCGTCAGATTGGCGATGGAAAAGATAATACTGCCCGAAATCGGACACCTGGTCAGGGAAGCAAGCAGATAGCCTTTCGTAACTGAAGGCTGCATTACAGCTGACGGTATTGCTGACGGTATTACTGCTACCTTATATACGTACCGCTTTTACCGCCGCTCTTCTTCTCAAGGCAAATATTTTCGATGGTCATACCGCGGTCGATGGCTTTGCACATATCGTAAATAGTCAGCGCGCTCACCGAGGCGGCGACCATAGCTTCCATCTCCACACCGGTCTTGCCGGTACTCTTCGCCGTCGCCGTTATCTTGATACAGTCTTTGTCAGTATAATCGAACGCGATGCCGATCTCGCTTACCTGTATAGAGTGGCACAGGGGAATCAGGTCAGGCGTTTTCTTAGCTGCCATAATACCGGCTACTCTGGCTACCGCTAGAACGTCCCCCTTTTTAAGCTGGTTCTGCCTGATTTTCTCCAGCGTTTCCGGTTTCATCCGTATACCGCTGGTTACCACTGCCTCACGAATAGTATCGTCCTTGGCGGATATATCTACCATTTTTGCTTCGCCGCTGGAGCCGACGTGGCTCAATTCTTCCATAGTAATCTCTCCGTCTTTAGTACCCGTTCAGCCTCAACCGCCTATTTGCCACATCTGCCGTTTCCCACGGACGAACTCCTCGCCCAGGCGGTGATGCTCTCTTTTCATATTGGCTGCTTCCTGTATCAGCCTTGCCAGCTCTTCAATGCTGGCGCCACTGCGTAGAGGTCCTTTGATATCTACCTCATCGTCCTCAAGAAGGCAGGGTCTCAATCCGCCATCAGCAGTCAGGCGGAAACGGTTACAGTTGGCACAGAAGCAATCAGTAACTGCACCGATAAAGCCAACCGTACCTTCGGCGCCGTGCAGCTTATAATACTTCGCTGGGCCGTTGCCCTTGGTCGGCAGGCACGGCTCCATCTTGCCGAGCGATTGCTGGATCGATTCTAGAATATCGCCGACGGCAACCACCCGGTTTCCTTCGCCTTCGGTATCGGCAAACGGCATATACTCTATATATCTTATATGCCAGCCTTCATCTAGGCTCATACGTGCGAAATCGATAACTTCATCATCGTTTATACCTTTAAGGACAACCATATTTATCTTCACCGGATCCAGGCCGACTTTCTTCGCCGCCTCTATGCCATTCAGTACTTCCCCAAGCTTATCGGTGCCGGTTATATATTTGAACCTGTCCGCTTTGAACGAATCCAGGCTTATATTAACCCGTTTCAACCCGGCTTCCTTGAGCTCGGCGGCATATTTAGCCAGTAGAGCGCCGTTGGTGGTAAGAGATATATCGGTGATTCCGTCCACCTGTGAAAGCAATTCCACCAGAGCACTTACGTCGGGCCTGACCAGCGGCTCGCCACCAGTTATGCGCAAGCTTTTCACCCCCAGTCCTACCGCCGCTTTGACTATCCTCTGTATTTCCTTATATCGCAAGATATCATCATGCGTCAGGCGCGGCACTGATCTCGCCGTGCAATATATGCAGCACATATTGCATCGGTCGGTTATCGAGATGCGCATGTAGTTTATGCGTCGATGGTATGTATCAAAAAGCCCCGACATATCTACCTTTTAATCCTGTCACAGATACTACCTAATTTAAGCAGTATTCGCACATTTATGCAAATCTTTACGATCTGGGGCTTGTTTATGCCGGCATGGAAATGATAAACTCTTTAAGGAATTCACTTGTGAATACTTCATCATCACCAAATGCGGGTGTAACTCAGCGGCAGAGTGCTTGCTTCCCAAGCAAGACGTCGAGGGTTCGAATCCCTTCACCCGCTCCACAAAATTTCTTTATATCTCTTTTTTGCTTAACAAATTGCTTAACTTTTTTACTCATTACTTACCTCCTGCTTTTTATGAGTACTCAATTTATAACCTACCATTTCAAGAAGACTAGGATCTAAAACATCTTCCGGATGTAGTTCTGGCTTATGTACTTCTAAGGATGGTATTATCTCTAATACCCAATTCTCCAGTTTTTTCAAAATAGATAGATATTCTTTCAAAGAGAGGGAATTCCATTTTGCCCCTTTTGCTAAATATGAAAGAAGAGCAGCGTAAATATAATGCTGCTCAGGTGGAAGATTTTCAGCTATATTGTGAATATACTCGAAAAAATAATCCTCTTCATCATCATTAAGACTTAGAATAGACCCTGGTTTGTATTTAGTAGCACAGTCAATTACAGGGTTTGTGGTAAAGATCCCATATGAATATTTACTGATAATTTCCGCATTTCTTTGGAAAATTTAAGGTTTTTAAGATTTTTCAATCGTAAAAAGCCTTATCAACTACCCCCTTTTAATCATGATAATTCCTGTTAAAAAGTTAACATTATCCAACATAACACTTTCATTGAGATGGGTTCCGTTTAGGTTATTTTTCTTCTTTTTAAGTGTTGGGTAAAATGGTTATTTTAACAATTGGCAAAATTTTGCATAAGCCCCAATGAAAAATGTGATTATGCCGTAAGAATAGGACTATTAGATAAAACAATCGTATTGCTCTCTCCAACAAGTTGATGTTTAGTTCGATCTAGTACAAAAGTTTGGTAAAAATAGCCCAAATATGGGATAGGCGGGGGTATGCTTTATTAATATTATTGTGTCAAGAGGTATCATTATGTCTCAGACCGAGAGGTTACTTGAATAATGCCTATACGAATAAATGGGCAAACCTACTATAGAACGGCAGAAACATGTCAGGAGATTGGAATAAGCCGAGCAACTCTCTATAGATGGCTAAGAAAAGGCCTCCTTGTGAAATCATATAAAGATCGAAGAGGATGGAGACTATTCACCGAGGACGATCTGCATAAGCTCAATGTAAAAGCTATGGAGGTTCAGATAGAAAACATTTATATTGGGAAGTGAAGATGCAAAGATTAGCTCGAAACCACCTGTTGGAGAATATCAAGGAATTAAATCTAGATGATATAAAAGGTAGTAAAACCACTGAGCGGGGTTACTTTATATTTAGGTAAAAAGGCTAGAGGGAGGAGTCAAATGGAAACCAAGGAAAAAAAGGAAGATGTTAACGGTGATGGCGATGGGACATTGGCAGAGGTGATGGATCAATTATTAAAGGAAGCTGAGAATATCATCGAAGATATTGGCGAAGAGGTTAGAAAGGAACTGGCAGACGAGATAAGCATAATCCATGACCAATTTGACAAAAAGAGAAATCAGATTATGGAAAAAGCCAAAAAGATGGCTGGTAATAAAGCAACTAAGATTACTGATAATATTAGAGAAACTTTGATAAAACAAATCGAGCTCTCATCAACCAATAGAATTTCAGATATATGCGATCGAGCAGACCATGCATTAAAAGATATATTGAATTTAAACCCTCCTCAAGCTAAAGATGTTAACAAAGAAGCATTAGTCAATAATAAGTCTGAGATGAAAGAGGATTCTTCTAAAATAGAGGGAGAAAATATGGTTAAAGCTCAAGGCATAGATGACATTGATTTCTCAACTATAGAAATAAAAGACAGCGGAAAATCTGATCAAAGTTTTGATGATTGGTTAAAACAATGAGTCAATAAATGTACTCTAGGTGACAAAAGGAGTCAAACTAGAGTCTGTTAGGTTAATACTTAATTGAGTTTAAAACAAGATATTATCCCTTATATTGCTTGTAATAGAAATACTATGACAAAATTTTGCATAAGCCCAAATGAAAAATGTGATTATGTCGTAAGACTAGGAATGCTTAGTTGAATTGTTTTGCCACATATACTTCCATATACCCCCTACCCCCCATAGTCTAATATTGAAATCATAGCCCCGTATTACGAATTATCTAACCTATTGACAGTATCTATATCGGAGGGTAGATTTAATTGACTACTATTCTGGGGACTACTTCTGAAATCGTTTAACTAGAATACATGTTGAAAAGAATCAATTTAAGACTACTTCTCACTATTATCATCTCTTTGGTCGACGACGCTATCATTATATTAATCCTGTTTTTCATACTATTACATTTCGGTATTGAGATGCCTATATGGCTTATCATCACCTTAGCATTGATATTTTCTTTGATTACCTATGTATTATATCGTGCATTAAAGAAAAATCCGCTACTTGGCTTTGAAAACATGGTTGGTAAGAGCGGAGTAGCAATAAGTACAATAACACACAAGGGTACTATTAAAATAGGCAGAGAATTGTGAGCTGCTAAAACTGACCAAAACGACATTGAAAAGGGGGAAGAAGTCACCGTTATAGGACAGACAGGTCTCAAACTTACAGTTATTAAGAAAAACCAAGTAGAATTATAGGTATCTAACTTATTGACAACACCTATATCGGGGAGTAGATTATCCATAATTGAATATTACCTGGGTGGGTGGATGAGGCGAATATGATGAGGGCACTAGTTTCGCTTGACTAAAGTGTAGCTGGTGCTCTTTTTAAAATTATTAGCAAGGGAGGTGTGTAATGAGTAACTATCGTAAGGCTTTGATATTAACAGCTATTCCAATAGTAGTTTTATGCCTAATCAGTATTGGATTAATGTTCGCTCATTATGACCGCCTTGGTGAGCAGATTGGTTGGGGCGCATCTGGCTTATTGGTAATATCTATTGTAGCGGCAATAGTGTGTAACATTAGAGGTATGAAACAAATAGCAAAGGGGATATGGAAGGGATTTATTATTGGGTTCGTTGCTTTGATAGTAACCTTTGTTTGGACTTCATTGGCTGCTATATAAAATAAGGGCACTAGTGTCGCTTAACTAAAGTGTAGCTGGTGCTCTTTTATATAGGTATAAGGTAAGTAGGATGAGAGTATTAATTTCAATATTTCTAGCAATAATTATGTTATCACTTTTTGCCTGTGCTGGTGAAACAACTATTACTAATACGTTTACGATCACTCAAATAGAAAATCAAACACAAGAAATAACTACTACTGTCACGACAACTCAACCAACTCAAACGGTAACTGATACCATTACATCAACAATAACTATAACTAATACAATAACTACTGCCGAAACAATAACCACAATTACCACCACAACGGTTACTACGACTACTACAAATACACTGGTACCTACTGTAGAAGGTGTTCAACTCATTTCCGAGACCGATTGCGAGGATGGTAGTCTATGCTATCATGTGGAGGTTGAACGTCTAGGCCTAGCCCCAAGGGAAGCTGAAATAAGGGCTAGCTTTAATCCAGATTCGAAGGGCACCGTTATTTTTCTCGTTGGAGGCTGGGGCAAAGGCTGGTATGGTGATGCTGGTGAACTACAACTGGGGATAATAAATATAATGCGTGACGAAGGCTATGAGACTTATGAGATAAGATGGCTTGGAGATTTTGGTTGGGGTACAGACAACTTCGGACAGGGATTTAAAAGGCTATCTTGCGGTACTGCAAAGATTATAACTTGGATAGTCACCAACATTGCCAGTAATCCTAACGTTGTAGGTGCAACAGGCCAGAGTGGCGGAGCCAATGAGCTTGCCTATGGCCTCAGCATCCATAACCTGGAGAGTATCATCGACGTTATCGTACTAACTGGAGGTCCTGGAAGGGTGGACCTGGTTGCAATATGCCAAATGGATGTTCCCAATGTAAGGGGGATAGTCGACTATGTTATGGGCTGGCAGGGAGATGGAGACTATTGCACTGGTGGCAATTGCCCTGAATGGGTGGTACAAGCCCTGCAATCAGAGAGTATTATCACCCCTTTGTCCTACGAATACAGGGATTACGATTATCCAAACACACAGGTGATATTTATTGAAGGTGAGGAGGATATTTTTACACCTCAGGGTAGGATATTCTTTGACGCTATTACGTGTATGAAGCAATGGATAGAACTAGAAGGGTTAGGGCACGGGATTCCAGGCACACCATTGGGTGCGTCGTCAATAAAAGATAGTCTTCTGGAAGGTTTAGGTAATATTGTTAACTAACACAAGTACTGTTATACACCGTTTTTCAATTATATCCCGAATCTATAACTCATAAGCCCTTGGTTACTGTTATAAACCTGCACCGCTTTTCATAGAAAGCACGCACCAGACTATCTAATGCTAGACTATCTACTGATTGCTTGCTTAAAGATTTACTTTGATCTGCTCTAGGGAGCCCTCGATACATAGCAGAATAGAACGGGCAAGAACGATGGCAACCTTGGCAGGGACTGTCATTTCTCCCCTTTTACCCTCGAAGTCCCAGAACTCGAAGGTTACATTATCCTGGTCTTCCTGGCGCACTACCAGCTTGTCGGCATCGGCGAAATCGACATACTCCATACCGGAAGTGTATTTCACCCAGGTTTTTATCTGCGATGTCATATTTCACCTCCCTCTATCTTAATAAAAGTATAGAATTACTATGCAGGTTATTAATATAGCACTTGGAATAGCCTTTGTGAAGATGTATGTATCGATATTGACCTGTATATATACGGAATAGTATACTCATCGGTGTGCAAGGACAAATAGAGTTGGAGAAGGCGTAATGCGTTTCGATGTCGTCAGTCAGACCGAGCACCTGGGTTCGGTAAACATCTATAACATACGGCGGGCACTAGAGCTTGACTCGGGATCGGCAATGACCAAACTAGTCAGAGATGAAGCCGGGGGGCAGCACGTCAGTCGTGAGGCGATAGCCGACATAGAGCAGAAGATGGCTATAGTCCTATCGATAAAGAACGAAGACCTTAAGGTTTTCGAGGGCGTCCTTAGTGGTGTACCCCACGACTGCCTGATGATAGTCATCTCCAACAGCGGTGGCGAAGGGGTGGGTGTATTTAAGAACGAAAAGGATATCGTAAGCCGCTTCTGCAATATCACCAAGCGTAAAGCTATCGTCGTCCACCAGAAGGATGAAGCTCTGGCGCAGGCGTTTCTTTCGGCAAACTATGCCGATATCATCGGTGATGACAATCTGATACGGGACGGCAAGAGCGAAGGGATGATGATAGGCATTATCCTGGCGGCGCTACTGGGCAAGGAATACATTGGCTTTATTGATACCGATAACTACATCCCCGGAGCCGTGCTGGAATATGTGTACCACTATGCCGCCGGATTCAGCCTGGCTGAATCACCTTACTCAATGGTACGGATACTGTGGCACTATAAGCCGAAGCTAACAGGTGAGCTCTACTTCAGGAAATGGGGACGCGTTTCGGGGATAAGTAACCGCTTTTTGAATACGCTATTATCCACGAAAGGGCAATTCGAGACCGAGGTTGTTAAAACGGCTAACGCAGGCGAGCATGCCATGAGCCTGCAGCTGGCAATGAGGCTCACCTATGGTTCGGGATATGCTGTTGAAACCCAGGAACTTATCTCGATAATGGAGCAGTTCGGCGGCATACTGCCGACAAGCGATGAGAAGGTCACTGAGAAGGGTGTGGAAATAATCCAGACGGAAACGATAAACCCGCACCTCCATGCCGAAAAGGGCGATGAGCATGTTCTTCAGGAGATGCTGTTGCCCAGCCTTTCGGTAATATACCACAGCCCGATATGCGATGATTCGACGAGGGAAAGTATAAAGGAGCAGCTGGTGGAGGCGGGGTGCATCGGGAACGCCGAGGCGGTGCCGCAGGTGCAGCTCATTTCAGCCCCGCAGAATGTCGATTTACCCGTTTTTGCCGGAACTATAGAGGGTGAAATGGCTCGTTATTCAGTGCCGGAGAAAGCCGTATTCACAATATCTGGAAGCAAAAAGAAAAAAGCGGAGGCGGCAAAGAAAGTGGTGATTACCGGATTGGATGGGACTTTATTATATCCATTGACCTATTCGTATATCGCGGCGCTGGATTCCATAAGGGAACTTCAGTCGCAGAGGATACCCATAGTCTTCTGCTCGGCGATGACGAGACAGGAGCAGCAGGTATACCGCGAGGAGCTTGGAATCGAGGCGCCGTTTATTGTGGAAAATGGTGGTGCCATCTACGTCCAGAAGGACTATTTCCGCCTGCCGTTCTCTTACGATAAAGCCTCGGAAGATTATCTGGTTATCGAGTTCGGTATGCCCTACAGTGAGCTGCGGCACAAGCTAAGCATAGCGCTGAACGCCGCTTGCAGGCAGATAGAGGGCAACCAAAAACTGGGTAGTATATCCATAAACAGCTTCGGCGACATGAGCATAGAGGATATCGCCAAGGAGACAGGTTTAAGCCTTAAGATGGCAGCATTTGCCAAACAGAGGGAGTACAGCGAGA
>DUFE01000088.1 GCA_011170385.1 Dehalococcoidia bacterium
CCAGTCCCACCCCGCCGGAGCTGGGTTAGGCTGAATGTGCTAGCTTATTTTAGCCAGCAAGAACCATTTCAGGTTCGCCATTTGTTCTTTGCCACCTGTTTTATGAGGGCTGTGGCGACCTCAACCTGCAATCCCGCAACATACCTACCCCGTCGAAACCACACGTCCCCTCTCTATGAGCGACAGCATTATCTGCTTTTATACCCGCCTCTTCATTCGGCGGTCCAGCTCTCTCTCCGTATCCCTTTCTTTTATAACCTCCCGTTTTCTGTACTGCCTTTTACCTTTAGCCAGGGCAATCTCCACCTTGGCGACACGCCCTTTAATATACAACCGCAGCGGCACCAGAGTAAAGCCCCTCTCGGCTATCTTACCATTGAGGCTGGTGATCTCTTTACGGTGCAGCAGCAGCTTCCTCGGCCGGGTCGGCTCATGGCTCATATAGCTTGCCGCCTCATAGCGGGCGATGTGGGCATTAAGCAGCCATATCTCCCTATTATCGGTTTTAACGTATGCTTGAGCCAGACTTACCCTGCCGGAACGAACGGACTTGATTTCGGTTCCGGTAAGTGAAATACCGGCTTCGAATTTGTCCTCGATGGAATAATCGTGGTAGGCTTTGCGATTGGTGGCGACCGTCTTTATGCTCATCTTTGATTATACCATTTTATAATATTCATAGCCAGACTAGTACATTGCCCTAACAATTATACCAGCATGCAATTACTGATATCATGGCTCTATCTTTAGCTTTATCTTTAAAGGAACCGTATAACTGTGTATAATATATTAGCACAATCCATGGTGCACTTCTGGAGGAGGGAACAATAATTGTCCGATAAAGAAACTAATGGAAATGAAAACCAAGCACAGGAAGTCGTAGAGCAAAAAACCAAGGCAGAGGAAACCGCAGCTTCGGAGGCTATAGGTTGGGAAGCTGCCGATAAAGAGGTCTCGGCGGAAGGGCAGGCGGTGAAAGAGGCTGAGGCAAAGCCTAAAACCCTGGAGCCAACGGCTATCGGTGATGAAAGGGTCGCTATTTTAAAGCACGATATCTACCGTGAGGGCGGGGAAAACGCTACGGAATCAATATCCATCGCGTTATCCACTAAAAACGTATCGGACGCTACCATCGGCAGCGTCCTCTTCGAAGCCGAATTGTACGACATAGAAGGCAATGTTCTGGATAAAGTCGAGCAAAAAACAACGGACTTCAAAGAGGATGTCATTCGCAACGTTCGTCTCAATTACTCGAAGCCCGATAGTGATAAAGTCAGAAGCTATTGCGTAAAAGTAGCCCGTATAATGATGGCACCGGAACCCGTCGTTACCGGCAATGATAAAATTACTATATTGAAGCATAGCCTGACTATCGATAATACAGCCTATCACGGTCCTGTGGCTAGTGCCAGTATCGCCATACGGAACGTTTCGGAAGACACCATTGCCACCTTGTTATTCGAAGCTACATTTTACGATATCGAAGGGAACATATTAAATACCGTCAAGCATAGTGAAATCGAGCTCAAGCCCAATACCAGCCGCGCCGTTAATATTCAGTGCCCACAGCAACATTCCAGTAACCTTAAAAGCTATAACATCAGAATAGCTAGGATGACGACGACTGACATTGAGAGGGTTCAGCTCCGCCGAAATGAGATCAGGACAACTGATACCGGCGAAGAGGTAAGGGGTATTGTTAAGAATATAAGTAATGTTAAAACAGATGCCGCCCTTGTCGCTACCTTCCTCAACTATAATAATGAAAACATCGGCACCAGGGTTGTTATCCTTAAAGATATTGAGCCGAATACCACCAGGCAATTCCATTTTCTGTTTGAGCCTATGGAGGGAGACAGGGTAAAGAGTTACAACTTTTGCATTGGCGAAGTAGCGGAATAAACATACACAAAAAAGATAAAATGCTAAGGTCTCACCGATAACCTTCAGCTTGATTAAAGGCGTCTCTTCTGCAATGGATAGCCCTGTCCACCATATTCAATTGGCTTTGCTGCTGGTGCTATATTATCGGCAAAATTCCCGATACTTTTAATACCGTTATAGTCGAAGACAATCGGGGTATACCGATCGCCGTAACAACTTTCTATCTTTAATATGACTACACGCGTAAGGATCGGTATCTCCTTAAAAAGAGGCTATAAATTGTAATAAGGAGTACAGTGTGCCGTGTATAGGGTCGGAGAGCAAGTCTACTGAATATTATACCCGCATACTCCATGCCATTGAGAAGGGGGCGAAGTCTGATATAGAGGTTTTTTAAATACCGGAATGCCCTTGTTCAGGGTCAGGGATGGATACCGCCAGACGACCGAGGCGGAGTATATAAGCCAGCAAGATGACAGGCACAAGATTACAAGAAGGTTGCCGAGCTTCTCGTTTAGAGCCGAATGCATGCGTCCTGCGTATCGCCCCGTAAGGCGGCTGGGGAAGCGGTCGATTATGCTATAATATTGCGATATGAAAAAATTGCTCTCCGGAAACGAGGCTCTGGCTCTCGGAGCCTATCACGCCAGCATTATGGTAGCCGCCGCCTACCCCGGCACGCCGAGTACCGAGATACTGGAAAACCTGTCACGATTCGATGATATCTATGCCGAGTGGTCGACTAACGAAAAAGTCGCCATGGAGGTGGGGTTAGGGGCTTCATATACCGGCGCGCGCTCACTGGTATCGATGAAGCATGTCGGGCTTAACGTCGCCAGCGATCCGTTTATGGCGGCAGCGACAACTGGGATCAATGGCGGGCTCGTCGTGGTATCAGCTGACGACCCGGGCATGCATAGCTCCCAGAATGAACAGGACAACCGCCACTACGCCCGCATTGCGATGGTTCCCCTGCTGGAACCAGCCGACAGTCAGGAAGCCTATGAGCTAATGTCTTATGCCTTCGATATCAGCGAAAAGTTCGATACGCCGGTGCTTTTTCGCACCACGACGCGCGTTTCCCATTCCAAATCCGTGGTCAATGTTATCGGCAGCCGCAAAACGCCATCCAGGCAACCGAACTTCTGCTACGACCAGACGAAGTACGTCATGCTGCCGTCTTACGCCCGCCTGCGGCACCCGCTGATGGAAGAGCGGCTGGCAAAGCTTGCCATCTATTCCGATACCTTCCCTCTCAACCGGATCATCTCCGGCGATAAACGGCTGGGTATAATATCCAGTGGTGTCGCCTATCAGTACGCTCGCGAGGTCTTTCCCGAAGCGTCTTTCCTCAAGCTGGCGCTGACCCATCCCCTGCCTAAAGAAGTTATTAAACAGTTCGCCGGGCAGGCAGAGAAACTAATCGTCATCGAGGAACTGGATCCGTTGCTGGAAGAAAGCATCCGCTCGATGGGGATAGAAGTAACCGGCAAAGAGCTCTTTCCCATAACCGGCGAGCTTAATCCAGATATCATCGAGCAAGGCGGGATCAAAGCCGGGCTGATAAAAGCCGCCCCAAAGCAAAAATCAGATTATAGCACGCCCAAGCTACCCGCCCGCCCTCCGTTGCTATGCCCTGGCTGCCCCCACAGCGGTATCTTTTTCATCCTATCCAGCCTGGGACATCGCTCCAGTCTGCCGGGCAAGCCGTCAAGAAAACCGAAGATGATAATTACCGGCGACATCGGCTGTTATACACTGGGAGCTAATCCACCACTGGTGGCTATGGATACCTGCGCCTGCATGGGAGCCGGCATCGGCGAAGCACTGGGGATGGAGAAAGCCGGCGTTGACGATAAAATCATCGCCGTCATCGGCGATTCCACCTTCCTGCACTCCGGCATCACCGGGCTGGTTAACGCTGTCTATAACAAGGGTCAAATAACCGTTATTATACTGGACAACCGCACTACTGCTATGACCGGACACCAGGATCACCACGGCACCGGCATAACGGCACAGGGACAGCAGACGACCGCCGTTGACCTGGCGCAGGTGGCACGCGGCGTCGGCGTTAGCAATATTAAAACAATCGACGCCTTCGATATTAAAGCCCTGCGAGCTGGCGTAAAAAGCTCTATCGAGAGCCCGGAACTTGCAGTCATCATCGTTCAAGGCGCCTGCGCCGTGCATATACCAAAAAGCGCTAACTCTAGAGCTATAGAGGATAACCTGTGCGATACGTGTGGCTTGTGCCTGCTAATCGGCTGTCCCGCCATCCGTAATGAAGACGGGCGGGTTTATATCGACGCCTCGCTTTGCATCGGCGACGCCTGCGGTATATGCCAGCAGGTATGCCCTCACAAGGCGATAACATCTACCGCCATCAAGGATGAAAAGGGCAATGAATAAGCTCAATCTAATGATAACCGGCATCGGCGGACAGGGGGTTATCGCCGCCAGTGACATAGTATCCGGGGCGGCATTAGCCGCCGGTCTGGACGTCAAGAAAACTGACTCGCTGGGCATGGCGCAACGAGGCGGCAGTGTTATCAGTCATATACGTTTTGCGCAGAAGGTGTGGTCGCCACTAGTGAAGGCAGGAGAAGCTGATATCCTGCTCTCTTTCGAAAAACTGGAGGCAGCCCGGTGGAGCCATTATTTAAAGGCTGGCGGTATCGCTATCGTCAACAACTATACCGTTCCACCGCCATCGGTAAGCCTGGGCAAAGAGTGCTATCCTGATGATACAGAGATAACAGGCATATTGAAGCAGCGCACTGATAGGATATACTTCATAAGTGGCACCGCTTTCGCCAAAGAGCTGGGTAATGTCAAGACGCTCAACACCCTGATGCTCGGCTGTCTATCTATATTCGTGCCGTTTGAAATCGATATCTGGCGGGACTGTATCTTCGGACGCCTGCCGCCAAAGGTGGCTAAGCTCAATTTCAGCGCCTTTGAATGGGGGAAAACGGAGATGGAACGCATACTTAATACCAGGAGGTCTGCCTGACTATGGCGGATGAAAAGGATAAAATAAACGATAACGTATCCTGGCTTAGAGAACAATCTGAAGCCGAGCCCATCGCTTCTTTCCTGAAGATGGAGCTTGCCGAGCTATCGGAAGGCTATGCCAAGGTAACGATGAAGATTACAGAGGACTACCAGAACTTCCACGGTGTAACCTTCGGCGGTATCATCATGGCGCTTGCCGACCAGGCGTTCGCCTATGCTTCCAACTCGCTGGTTTATCCCAGTGTTGCTTCCCATTTCAGCACCTATTTCATCGCCGGCGCCCGCATGGGCGACGAGCTTACCGCCGAGTGCCGGGTTATAAAAAGCGGCAAGCGTGCCGGCTTCTCCGAGGTTACCATCACCAATCAGGAAGGCAGGCTGATCGCTAGAGCTACCGGCGTAACCATCCCTCTCAACCAGCAATAAAACACCGAACCATTATATTGTATAAAGAAACCTTGACAATACAATATATTGTGGTATAATGCATTTCAGTTAGCAACTTAACACAAACGATGGCGTTCGGGGTGCTCGACAGAGCATAACAGGGAAGGCGGTGAGAAGCCGTCGCTGCCCCTGCAACCGTAGCCGGGGACGAAAGCGGCAGCCAGCCACTGGGTTTGGATAAAATCCCGGGAAGGAGCCGCAAGTAGATAGATCCGGAAGCCGGGAGACCTACCTCGGAATGCAAAAGCTTAAAGCTCCTCCGGGTTCGGGAGCAATAAGCGTTCTGGTCTTGCCATCCCAGCCATCAATTGTAAAGGCTGGGATTTATTTATGCCGGATGCCGGACAACAGATAAAAAGGGCGCAGATTGAATCTCGCCGGCTGATCAAGGGATACGTGCAGGTCTATACCGGAAACGGTAAGGGTAAGAGCACGGCGGCTCTGGGTTTAGCCTTACGGGCTATGGGATACGGCTTGAAAACGTATATCGGTCAGTTTATGAAGGGACAACACTACGGGGAGTTGGAAGCTTCGAAAATACTTTTCCCCTATATCACAATCGAGCAATACGGAAGGGATACCTTCATCCACGTACAGAATCTGCCACCGGAAGAAGACTTGCGATTATCTCGCGATGGTTTAAACAAAGCCTGTAAAGCGATGCTTTCAGGCGAATATGATGTCATTATTCTGGATGAAATCATCACCGCACATTACTTTCGCCTGGTATCGCTGCCGGATATTATGCATATAATAGCCGATAAACCGGAGCAGGTAGAGCTTGTTCTTACCGGACGCTATGCTCCGCTGGAGCTTATGGCCGCTGCCGACCTGGTATCGGAGATTGCGGAGGTCAAACACTATTACCAGCAAGGCATCTCCGCCCGAAGGGGTATCGAACACTGATGCAGAAAGTTACTTAATAACGGAACCACCCCCTTAGCTTTGATAGAGTTGACATCTCGATTTTTCCTATGATAACATCCCTTTTATAAAAATGTCCGTAAATTGTCATATACCGGAAAAAACTATCTTCTTATTTACCAGGCGCACATAGGTGCGCTTGGGAGGGTTATGAATAGCAGACAAAAAAGTGCCAACTGAGCCGTTTTATACAGTGCCTCCCCAGCGGGAGGCTTTATATTATATAAAGGATTTTGCAGTGGAAGTATCGGAAGAAAAGGTACCGACCGATTCTCCTGCGGAGGTGTGGGATACCATACCCAAGCTGGTTATGCGCAACTGCCGACAGTGGGGTAACCAGACGGCTGCCTGTATAAAGAACTTCGGTATATGGCAGAGGTACAGCTGGGCAGAGTACTACAACAAGGTAAAGCATTTCTCACTGGGGCTGGTCAACCTTGGGTTAAAGCCGGGCGATGTGATCTGCATCATCGGTGACAACGAGCCGGAGTGGTTCTGGGGAGAGTTCGCCACCCAGGCTGCCGGCGGCATCGCCACCGGAATATTCGTCGATTCCATCCCATCGGAGGTGGAGTACATCGCCATGCACTCCAATGCCAGCTTCGCCATCGTCAACGACCAGGAGCAAACCGACAAGTTCCTGGAGATAAAAAACAACCTGCCCCAGCTTAAAAAGGTAATCTACTGGGACCCCAAGGGATTGAAACACTACGACGACCCTATTTTGATATCCTTTAGCGATGTAATTAAGCTGGGAAGGGAATACGAAAAGGCGCACCCCAATGTGTTCGAGCAGTTCGTAAACAACACAAGAGCCGAGGACACCGCCTTTATCTACTATACTTCCGGCACCACCGGCTTACCCAAGGGAGCCTGCTTGAGCCACCGCTCCCTGATAAGAACGGCGCGGGCTTTTATCGACCGCTTTCCATTGAGCAAGGACGATGACCTGATGTCCAACTTTCCGGCGGCGTGGGTGGGAGACAGCTTCTTCGCAACCATTCCACACCTGCTCACCGGCGCCAGGCTCAACTTCCCCGAGGAGCCAGAGACCATTGCCGAAGATACCCGCGAAGTGGGACCTAACTTCGTCATCTACGGACCCAGGCAATGGGAAAGCATCGTCAGTGACATCCAGATAAGAATGATCGATGCCCACCCTCTCAAACGATTCGTCTATAACCTGTTTATGCCCCTGGGCTACAAGATGGCGGATATAAGGCTGAAGAACAGGAAACCGAACCTGTTTTGGCGGGCTCTGTACCAGGTAGCCCACTACCTGCTTTTCAGACCACTTAAAGACAGACTGGGTTTGAGCCGCGTAAGGTTCGCCGTTACCGGCAGCTCGGTGTTGAGCCTGGATACCTTTCGCCTGATCCATGCCATCGGAATCGAGTTGAGGCAGAACTACGCTAGCACCGAAGCCGGTTATATATCATCCCACGGTAAGGGCGAGATAAGATTCGAGAGCATCGGCAGGCCAGCGCTGGGCACAGAAGTCAGGATAACCGATGAAGGTGAGCTGCTGGTAAGAAGCGACTGTATGTTCGGCGGCTACCATAAAGATGAAGATAAAACCAGGAAGACGCTGGTCGAAGGCTGGTGCCGCACCGGCGATGCCGTCAATATAGATGAAAGCGGCCACCTTATATTTATGGACCGCCTGGTGCACATGGGCGAGCTAAGCTCCGGGGTGAAGTACGCCCCGCAGTACATCGAAGGCAGATTGAGATTCAGCCCCTATATTAAAGATGCCATGGTCATCGGCGGCAAAGATAAGGACTTCGTTTCGGCTATCGTTAACATGGATTTTGCCATGGTGGGCAAGTGGGCGGAGCGCAACCGCCTGCCCTATACCACCTTCGTTGACCTGTCCCAAAAGAAGGAGGTCGCCGATCTGGTGCAGAAAGACCTGCTGCGTGTCAACAGCTACCTGCCCGAATCATCCAGAGTCAGAAAGTTCGTGCTACTACACAAGGAGTTTGACCCGGATGAAGCCGAGCTTACCCGCACCAGAAAGCTGCGCCGCGATTTTATGGAAGAGCGTTACAAAGAGCTGATAGAGGCTATGTATAAGGAGGGCAGCGAGGTCAAGGTGGAGGCGCCGGTAACCTACCGCGACGGTAGGAAGGGCGTGGTAACCACCCATATCAAGGTAAGGATGGTTGTAGAGGAGAACGGCAACAATGGATGAGCTGCTACAGTTCGTCATAACCGGTATCACCGTGGGCACGGTTTACGCCCTGATCGCCCTGGGTTTTGTGCTTGTGTGGAAGTCCAGCGGCGTCGCCAACCTGGCACTGGGACAGCTCGTGCTTATTTCCTCCTGGTTCGCCTACGGTATGCTGGTTCAGCTGGGATTGCCCGCATGGTTCGGTTTGATAATCGTCATTGTTCTCTCCCTCATGCTGGGCTGGATAATCGAAAGGTTTGTCCTGCGGCCTCTTATCGCCCAGCCAATTCTGTCGCTGATTACGGTTACACTGGGATTAGCCTTCTTCCTCGAAGGATTGGTGAGCTTTACCTGGCCCAAGAGCGTAGCCGCCCTGCCTCATATACTGCCGGATCAGGTTATACATATCGGTACGGCGGTCGTATCGATGGAATACCTGCTGGCGGCGGCTATCTCCCTCATCCTCTTCGTATTACTTTCCCTTTATTTCAAATACAACAAGATGGGCATTGCCATGAGAGCCACCGCCGACGACCAGCTCGCAGTGCAGGCTTGCGGCATCCCGGTAACCAAGATATTCTCACGCTCCTGGATGTTCGCCTGTGTGCTGGCTGCCATTGGGGGTATCCTTATGTCAAGTATCGGTGGTATTACATACGGTCTGGTACACACCGGGCTCAAGGCTTTTTCGGTAGTTATACTCGGCGGGCTGGATTCCTTCCTCGGCGCCATGGTCGCCGGGCCGATAATCGGGCTTGCGGAGAACGTAGGTGGCGGCTACCTGACGCCGCTGACCTGGCCCGGCGTCAAGGACGTTATCCCATTCATAATCATAATAATAGTAATGTTCATCAAGCCCTACGGGCTGTTCGGTGAAGAAAGAATAGAGAGGATATAGTAATTTGGATCTACCGGCTGGTGTTCGTAACTTCTCTTACGCCAAGGATATGGCTATCTTCCGCACCAAAACCCACTGGGCGATGCTGCTTCTGTTGTTCGTCGTCCTGTTCACGCTACCCCTGTATCTGGGCAATCACTGGTTGAACGTGGCTAACTTCGTAGGTATAACCATCATCGCTGTCACCGGGCTCAATATCCTCACCGGCTACTGCGGGCAGTTATCCATCGGTCATGCTGGATTCATCGCCGTCGGCGCCTATACCTCGGCAGTGCTGACCAATCGCTTTGAACTTCCCTTTCTGGTAGGCTTGATCTGCGCTGGTCTGCTGGCTGGTTTCGTCGGTATGCTTTTCGGCATTCCATCAGTAAGAGTAAAGGGCTTCTACCTGGCGATAAGCACCATCGCCGCCCAGATTATCATTATCTGGGTGATAAACCATTGGACGAACATCACCGGTGGCTTCAACGGAATAGCGGTACCTGAGCCAGTTATCGCCGGCATAACCTTTGACACCCAGGGAGAATTTTTCTACCTTATTGTAGCCATCACCATACTGGTGATTTTCTTTGCCAAGAATCTGGCTCGCACCAGACCTGGCAGGGCTTTTATCGCCATCAGGGATAACGATCTTGCTGCCGAGGTAATGGGCATCAACCTTTTTCGCTACAAGCTGCTCGCTTTCTTCATCGGCTGCTTCCTGGCGGGAATCGCCGGCTCGCTAATGGCGCACTTGATGGGTTTCCTGAGCGCCGAGAACTTTCATATAACAGACTCCATTCTATATATTGGTATGTTGATTATCGGCGGTATGGGCACCACCGTCGGTCCCATCTTCGGCGTTATTTTTATCAAATTACTTGATAAGGGGATATCTTTTTTATCCCCTACTCTGGAAGGTGCCTTCAACCTGCCGGCAGGATTTACCACCGGCATCGGACCGATGGTCTTCGGGCTGGTTATCATCCTATTCTTAATAATAGAACCCAGAGGGCTGGCACATCGATGGCAGTTGTTTAAGGCTTCTTACCGCCTCTGGCCCTTCTCGTATTAGTTTAACAAAGGAGGATGGCATAATGTGAGCTTAGTCAGTTTATGGATTAAAATAATGGAAGGAGAAATTTAATGAACTGTATAAAACTATCAAAGGCTACCGGACTTGCCTGCCTGGCGTTGATGTTGATCTCGATACCTCTGCTTGGTGCCGGCTGTGGTTCCGACAGCGAGGATACCGTCGACAAGGTTAAGGTGGGCTTCAGTATCTGCTATACCGGTGTCGCCGCCGAAAAGGGGCGCCCGATGGGTAACGCCAAGCTAGACTGCATTAAGTATATTAATGAGGAGCTGGGTGGTGTCGCCGGCTATGAAATTGAGGTAATCTGGCGTGACAATGAATACGACGCCGCTAAGGCAACCACCATTATAAACGAGCTAATAGATGCCGGCTGCCTTATGTTCACCACCAACTCTTCGGCGATGATGACGGCTTCGGCAGAAACCGCCAACCGCGAGGATTTCCCCGGCTTTGCCGTTTTTAGTGCTCCGGCATTGACCAATCCGCCGCAGCATATCTATGCACAGATGCCCGATTACGGCGATGACTGGGCTGCCTTCGCCAACTATTATCTGGAGAATATCTGGCAGGGAGAGGGAGAGCCCAAGATGGCGCTGCATCTGCTGAATAATTCCACCGGGGCTGGCGCCAAAGCTGCTGCCGATTTGCTAGCTGACGACCTTGGAATCGATCTGGTGACCGTTGAAGAGCACGATGCTAGCACCATATCCGAAATAGATAGCCTGACCCGCATTATGGCGTTAGATCCCGATGTCCTTTATATATCCAGTACACCGCAGCCTACCTCTATCATCCTCAAGGATGCCGTTGATCTGGGTCTGTACCCCGGTGTAACCGTCGGTCTGGGTCATGCCAGCATTACCGATGAGCTTGTTGAACTTGCCGGCGCCGATGTTGTTGAAGGTGTTTATGGCGTTTATCCCACAGTTAACTGGGGCGATGATGTACCGGCTATGGATAAGATGACCGAATACTGCCAGCAATACCACCCTGAAGACTACGGTAATATGGACTACATCACCTCCTGGGCGGAAGGCCTCATCGTGGCTGAGATCCTGCGGCTGGCGATAGAGAACGTCGGCATCGAAAACCTGACACCGCAAGCGGTGGAAGAACATGGCTTCAAAGCACTTAACAACTTCAATGTCGGCGGTCTACACGGTCCGGTCACATACACCGCGGGTGATAACCGCCTGTCCAAGTCGGTCCGTGTATTCCAGATATCAGGCGGTGAAATCATGCCGATTACCGGCTGGATAGATGCACCGCAGATACCATATGTGTTTGACTAATCTTTAAATTAAATATCTGGCGGGAGCCTCTGATAAAGGCAAAGGCTCCCGCCTGGAGAAAACTGGCAATGCTTAAGTTGAACAACATTGAGGTTACTTATCTCAATGTCATAAGGGTTTTGCACGGCGTTTCGCTGTCCGTGGAGGATGGCTCGATTATCGCCCTGCTCGGCGCCAACGGCGCCGGCAAGAGCACCACTCTAAAGGCGATATCGGGGTTGCTTCACGTGGAGGAGGGCGAGGTAACCGACGGCAGCATTGAGTGGGATGGGCAGAGGATAGACAGGAAAAGCGCCGAGGAGATAGGCAAGCTGGGTATCGTTCAGGCGCTGG
This sequence comes from Dehalococcoidia bacterium, assembly GCA_011170385.1. Taxonomy (GTDB): domain Bacteria; phylum Chloroflexota; class Dehalococcoidia; order Dehalococcoidales; family W693; genus W693. The sequence continues at coordinate 12,045 of DUFE01000088.1, forward strand.
AGGGACGCCGTGTCTTCGGGCATCTGAATACCGAGGAAAACCTTATGGTCGGCGCCTTCAACCGCCGTGATACCAACGCCATCAAGCAGGACCTGGAGATGGTCTACGACTACTTCCACCGCCTCAAAGAACTGCGCAAAAATACCGCCGGTTACCTTTCCGGCGGTGAACAGCAGATGCTGGTTATCGGACGGGCGATGATGGCAACCCCCAAGCTGATGATGCTGGACGAGCCTTCGCTGGGGCTGGCTCCGCTGCTGGTGGAGGAAATATATGACATTATCAAACGTTTCAACACCGAGCAAAGGACCTCGGTGCTGCTGGTGGAGCAGAACGTTCGCATCGCCTTGAGCATTGCCCACTATGGCTATGTTATGGAAAACGGGCGCATCGTACTTGACGGCGATGCCGAATTCCTTAAAAATAATGAGGATGTAAAGGAGTTTTACATAGGTCTGTCGGCAATGGGTATTAAAAAGAGCTACCGGGAGGTAAAGCACTACAAGAGGCGCAAGAGGTGGCTATGATGGCAAAAGACGAATACTACGACCAACTAGAAACGATGACTCCCGATGCCAGAGAGAGATACCATAATAAAAAGTTGACGGAGACGGTTGAAAACGCCTACAAGAATGCTCCGGCGGCTATAGAGCTGCTGGATAGAATCGGTGTCAATCCTTCTCAGATAAGGACGTTAAAAGACCTGGAGAAGCTGCCCGTCACTCGCAAGACAGACCTGATAGACATGCAAAAAGCCAGCCCTCCCTATGGCGGTTTGCTAGCTATCCCGCCACAGGATGTGGAGCGTGTCTTCCTCTCGCCGGGGCCGGTCTATGAGCCCATCCAGCATTCCGGCATCCAGTGGTTTGCCAAGTCTTTCTGGGCTGCCGGTTTCAGGAAGGGTGATGTGGTCATCAACACCTTCACCTACCATATGTCACCGGCGGGCATACTATTCCATGAAGCCATAAGGGATTGCGGCGCTACCGCCATACCTATGGGTACCGGGCACACCGCAATACAGGTTAAAACCATGCTTGACCTAGGCGTCACCGGCTTTGTCGGTACACCCAGCTTCCTGATGTCCGTCATCAAGCAGGCGGAGGATATGGGCTACGATTTCAAGAAAGACTTTGTCATCAAACACGCCTGGTTCACCGGCGAGATGCTTGCGCCCTCAATAAGAGAGACACTGGAAAGCGACTACGGAATAGACACCCGCCAGGCCTATGCTGTTACCGAGCCGGGCGGCGCCATCGCCTATGAATGCTACTGCAAGAACGGCATGCACTTTATGGATGAATATATACTGGAAATCGTCGATCCCGAAACCGGCAAGCAGCTACCCCCGGGAGAAACAGGGGAGATAGTGATTACCCCCATCCATAACAAGACCTGGGGCTTGATTCGTTTCGGCACGGGAGACCTATCGTCTTATAACACCGATGCATGCCCCTGCGGCAGGACGGCACACCGCCTTACCGGCATGGTCGGCAGAGCCAGCGACGCCGTCAAGGTGAGGGGTATGTTCGTTATCGCCAGGCAGGCGGAGGGAGTTCTTTCCAGCTTCGGAGAAATCACCCGGTACCAGCTTGTCGTCAGTCGGCAGCAGCACAGGGACAAAATAACCCTCTTATTAGAGCCAAAAGACACGGAAATAGATAAGAAGAAGCTCTGTGACGTTATAAACGGCAGATTTCAGGATACCTGCCGCTTGAAGATAGATAGATTCGAATTCGTCGCTGGCGGCACCGTTCCCGAAGACCGCGAGGTCATCGATGACCAGAGAACCTGGGAGTAAGTCAGGATTTATCTCTATTTCTCTTCGCCTAGATATGCGGCGATTACCTGCTGGTTGTTTTTAATCTCTTCCGGCGTGCCCTCGGCGATCTTACGCCCGAAGTCCAGCACCACGATGCGGTCGGCGATATCCATAACCACTCCCATATCATGCTCCACCAGCACGATGCAATTCACGCCATCCCGCAGGCTAGGTGTCTCTCGATATGTTTCCCCCTGCCCCTCGAATATGTCTATGATAAAGCGGGCGATGTCCTCTTTCTCCTCCAGGTTCATCCCCGCCATCGGCTCGTCCAGCAGTAATACCTTCGGCTCAAGCGCCAGCGCTCGCCCCAGCTCAACCCGTTTGCGCATACCATAAGGTAACATACCAACCACCTTTTTCCTTATCGATTCTATTTCCAGGAAGTCTATTATATCCTCCACCGTGCGGCGGTGCCGGATCTCTTCATCGTGTGCCGGACCGAAATACAGGGCGCTGCTGATGACGTTCTGCCTCATTAAAACATGCCTCGCCGCCATTATGTTGTCCAGGGTGCTTAACCCGGTATACAACTCTATGTTCTGAAAGGTACGTGCCAGACCGAGCTTGGCTGCCTTGTCCGGACGGATGCGGGTTATCCGCTGGTCCTCAAAGTATATCTCGCCCGCCTGCGGCTTGTAGAAGCCATTAATACAGTTCAATATACAGGTCTTACCGGCTCCGTTGGGCCCAATGATAGCCAGTATCTCGTTGTTCCTTATGTCGATACTGACATCGGTAAGGGCTTTTACCCCGCCAAAGAAGAGGGATAGGTTCTTTATGCGTATCTTTGCATTGTTACCGTTATCCGTCACCGATAGCTCCGTTCCAGCGTCACTTCCCACCCTTTTCCGCAGCCAGCAATTCATCCCGGTAGCGTGTTACCCGCAGGCATTCCATTCCCTGGCATGCCAGGCCTTGCTTTAACCGCCCCGCTTTTTTGCTCATTTCAGCCGCTATCTCAACTGACGGCTCGCCATACCTGTCATAACCGGTACACCTGGCAGTGCCGTCTTTGTATACCATCAGGGTTACTTCATCAGCTACGGCATCGCAGTAGATTGTTGTCGCCGTTATCTGCCAGTTCGCCACAGTAAATACCCCCGCTCTTAAACTGACCTATAATACTACTATTCGGCTAATCGTTCAACCCGAATCCGCCTTGTAAAAGTAGCAAAATGCCTTATATAGTTGTGGCTTGGAGGGTGCACCCCCTCCAAGCCACCGGTTATTAACATTTTATATAAATTAAATAGGTCTCTAGCCGGAGTCTTTGTTTTCCGAAACCTCTTCGTACCACTTGGCGTAGTGAGCTTTGGCGAAATCGGCAGACATCTTACCGTTGCAGAACATAGAATCCCACGAGCCACCCTTAAGCGGTCTGGTGAGCGGATGGACAGCGGACATATAGATATGCACGAAGAACATTATCATTGTTACTATAAACGATACATCGTGGATGATTACAGCCCACTGCAACAGCCCTGGTGATGCGGTATCCTTGGCAAACCACATCATACCACCGGTAACTACGAATAACGAGCCGAATACCAGCGCTATCAACCACCACATCTTCTGGCCAGCGTTCATATGTCCCTGCGGCGGCATGGCTTCCTCATCGCACAGAAAATAGTATCTCGGTGCCGCCAGCAGCCACCTGATATCCTCTTTGCCCCACTTGAAAGCACTCAATATTCCGCGACCGGACCTCTTCATGTTGAGAGGTACGTATATCATCGGCGCCACTACGAATAGAACGGCGGCTATGCGGTGAAGAATGCGTGTCCAGCTGTCCTCCGCCAGAAAACCCAGTGCCGGTACGAAGAGAATTAAACCGGTTAGTAAAAGTATGGAAAAAGATATCGCGTGCATCCAGTGCAGATAACGGGTAGCCTTGCTATATCTTTCGACTTCCTTTGCCATTCTATCTATACCTCCTTCTTTGCCGCTTTTTCTCTAGCGGCTTTCGCCCTACTGGCGATGATGTAATTCAATCCTAAACCGGCAAGCAACAGACCGCCGGCAGCCAGCCCCACCGGCTGGATGATATCCTGCCATACGTCTGCCATAGCCGGAAACTCCGGCGTTAGAGGTAGCCCATATCTATCAGGGGAGTCTTCCAGAACATAAAGGACGTGCAGACCTCCAAGCTCGTTCTCACCGTATAGACTGGCGTTATTGTATCCTTCATCCTTAAGCTCGCTTACTTTCTGATTGCCCAGAATAACCAGGTCATCACGATCACCAAAAACGAGGGCGTCTGTGGGGCAGGTCTTGACGCATGCTGGCTCGTAATTCTCTGACATCCTATCGGCGCCCGGAGTGGTGCACAGGGTGCATTTGTCCATCTTGGCGGCTCCGGTAAGCGTATTACGAGTGCTTTGCGGCACACCGAAAGGACAGAACTCCATGCAGTAACCACACCCGCTGCAAATATCCTTGTCATAGGTAACGAAACCTAGCTCATGGCGACTCAATGCCCCGGTAGGACAAACCTTGATGCAGGCGGCATCGGTGCAGTGCATACAGGCACGTCGCGTGAAAAGAAAGGTATCATCACCATAAGATTTCGCTTCGTTAAGCATTATCTTCAGCCAGGTGCTGGCGGATATGTCCGCTGTTTGCGGACAGTCTCCCCAGTTTTCTTCTTTGTCCAACGGATTATCGTTCCACTGTTTACAGGCCACCTGACAGCCACGGCAGGCGATACAGGAGGTAGAATCGTATAATATTGCTTTTTCCGTCATATTTATCTCCCAATCCTATATTTTATAAGCTATGCCTTGTATATATTGCACAGGAAAGGCCTGGATTCCGGAATGCGGGTATTAGGATCCATTACCCGTGCCGATAGCATATTCATGGTATTGCCTGTGGCAATACCCTCGTATCCCCAGCTCCATGGTATGCTTATCTGATGGATAGTCCTGCCGCCGACCTTTACCGGCTTGATCAGGCTGGATATACTGGCTATTGCCTTTATTTCTCCCCGTACCGATTCGACAACTACCTCATCACCCTCATTTATTCCTCTTGAATCTGCCAGCTCTAGACTAATCTGGACAACGATTTTCGGCGTCAGCTCCAGCAGCCAGCCCAGGCGCCTAGTAACGGAGCCAGTGTGCATATGCTCCACCGTCCGGTGGCAAAATCCCACCAGCGGGTATTCCGTACTGTTGCCCGGTGGCGTCGTCTCATAGACCATGGTCAGGGGATTGCCCTGCTGGCTGGATAACGGATTGTCCACCGGGCTTTCCCACGGCTCATAGTGTTCCGGGAAGGGACCATCGACTCTGCCGGAGCCAAATATACAGCCGCGGCTCTGGGGCCTCATTATAAAGGGACAACTACCACCCATATTCACCGGTGCGGCGCCGCCATCGGCGATATCTCCCAGCCACTTCCCGGAGTCTGCATCCCACTGCAATACCGGCTTTGCCGGGTTCCAGGGATTGCCGTCCGGGTCAACGGAGGCTCGGTTGTACATTATGCGGCGGTTGAGCGGCCAGGCCCATCCCCAGGCGGGGTAAAGCCCGATGCCAGAAGCATCCGTGTTATCACGCCTCTTGGCTTGATTGCCCTCCTCTGTGTTCATGCCGCACCATAGCCAGTTACCGCAGCTGGTGGTACCATCGGCTTTCAGATGGCCGGGGCTGGAAAGTAGCTTACCGGTAGTCAGGTCATAGCCGTTCATTTCTTTTGATACTTCATTTGGTACCGGCTCTTCACCGTAGTTCCAGATAAGATTATTGATGGCGTCGGCATTACAATCGCTTTGCCCGGTGTATAGCTCTTTCAATTTAAGCATTATATGGTTTATTATCCAGGCATCGGTTTGCGCCTCGCCTGGCGGGTCGACAACCTTGTAGCGCCACTGCAGCCAGCGGCCACCGCTGCAGGTGCTGCCCTCCTTTTCCAGCGCGTGCGCCGCTGGCAGGAGAAAGACCTCCGTCTTTATGTCTTCGGGGCTGGAACCGGCTTCCGATTTCCAGAAGGAAGCAGTCTCCGTCTCCCACAAATCGGTAACTATAAGCCAGTCCAGTTTAGATAGGCTCTGCTTCACCGCAGTCGTGTTGATACCGCTGACGGCGGAGTTGTTACCCCAGGAGTGAACCCCTTTTATAGTCCCTTTATCTATCGCAGAGAAGATATCCTGCCAAGTATAGCTGCCACCTGTTCTCTTGGGCAGGTAGTTATAGCTGGTGTTGTGGTCGATATCCCCATACCACGCCTTAAGGATACTGACAAAGCGTCCTTTATTGCCACCATAGCTATCGATGGCCTGCTCCGTATTGCTGGGCATCCTTACGGAATCAGCCCCCGGGCCCCAGTGATTGACCAATCCCTGAAGGGTGCAGCCGAGCCCGTTGCCGGCGCCGGCGATGCCGTTCAGCCCACCTCCGGCAACACCCATATTGCCCAGCAGGAGCTGTAATATACCGAAGGCGCGTACCACCTGTGTACCAGTGGTATGCTGGCAGGCAGCAGCGGAGAAGAAGATAGAACCCGCCTTTTCCGGCCTGCCGGTGGCGGCGAAAGTGCGGCATATATCCTGGTAAACAGCTTTATCTACGCCGGTAATCTCGACGACCTTATCATCCGTGTACCTAGAGAAATGCTTTTTCAGAAGCTGAAAAACACAGTTCGTGCTGGTCAGGGTGGAGTCCTTGGCGATACCGTCCGCCTGCTCTTCATCCGCCTGATAAGACCAGCTGCTTTTATCATAGCTAGTGCCGTTCCAGCCGGAAAAGAGCCCATCCAGCGTATCGGTAGGGCATTTGAAATCCGGGTTCACCAGATAGGCAGCGTTGGTATATTCGCGAATATACGTCATATTGTAGTCCTGCGGGTTTGCCTCCATATCATCCATCACATAGCGGATCATACCACCAATAAAGGCGATATCCGTTCCAGCCCTCACCATAGCATAGTAGTCCGCCAATTTAGATGTCCTTGTATATCTAGGATCGACGTGGATTATAGTGCCACCGTTTTCCTGGGCTTTCTTGATCCACCTGAAGGCATTGGGAAAGGATTCAGCGGTGTTACCCCCGATAATCATGACTGAGTCGCTGTTTTTATGGTCTATCCAGTGGTTGGATGTCGGTCCCCTGCCAACAGTTTCCATATCAGCACACACCGCTGAAGAGACGCACATCCGCGCCGGGTTTTCCACATAGACGATACCCAGAGCCCGGATAAACTTGCTCATAAGATATGCCTCTTCGCTATTGGGGAAAGCAGTAGCTAGCGTTGCGATGGCTTCGGTGCGGTTGATTAGGTTTTCATCGCCGTCCTTTTCCAGCCAGTTGTTATCGCGTGTTTCCTTTATCCTCCTGGCGACCTGCTCGACAGCCCAATCCCAGGATTTCTCCTCCCAGCTATCACTATAGGGCGCCCGGTACAGCACTCCGGTCAGGCGGTCTTCGCTTTCGGCCGCCTGTTTCATGGCTACCCCCTTGGGGCAGAGCGCCCCCTGGTTAATGGGATTATCAGGGTCACCTTCGAAGTTTACTATCTTCCCATCATTCACCGAGGCGATGATACCGCACCCGGTGCTACAGAAAGAACAGATCGTGTAGACATCTTCGCCCTGCTTCTTCAGGGTGTCACCATCCTGTGAAGCAGAAACTTTCTCATTCGGGGCAGCCAGGCCCCCTAGTACAGCTCCACCTACTCCAGCCGCAGATATTTTCAAAAATTCCCGTCGGTTTACCTCCAAAATATAGCTCCTTTCTATTGAATTTTTAGTTACCTGAAGTATAGAATATAGTGTAGATTACGGCTTACCGGCGAAAGATAATAGTAGGAGTTGATTATACCATAGGGGGGTATAGTATACAAGTTTTTTTACCCCTGGCGAGGAGCAGTTTAATGGTTAAAAAACCGATATCCAAAGAGGTGCTGAATACCAGGTTGAACAGGATCGAAGGACAAATAAGGGGTCTTCAGAAGATGATAGACGCCGATAAAGACTGCGAAAGCATACTGGTTCAGCTTACGGCTATACGCGGCGGCATCGAATCCGTAGGCTCCCTCGTTCTTAAAAATTACATGACTCTCTGCATGAAAAGAAGTGCAGCTTCTGATACAGACAGTGTGGAAGCCATGTCGAAAGCAATTTCCATATGGATGAAGTCTCGCAGTAATACCGGCTCCTAACACCACCCGCAATAATATAGATATTCCATGTTTATTACCCTCTAACCGAATAACAGTTATTGACTTCCCTATAGCCTTGTGTTATCTTAAATGTAATGAGCATATGCTCATTACATTGGAGGAATTTTCATAATGCCGAGACCGCAAAAATGCCGTCGCGTTGCCTTCCTGCCTCGGGCACACTATTTCAAACCCTCCGGTATACCGTTGAGGGCGCTTGATGAAGTCGTCCTCCATATTGAGGAGGCGGAGGCGTTGCGCCTTAAGGACCTCGATGGAATGGAGCAGGAAGGGGCTGCCATTAAGATGAATGTCTCTCGCCCAACCTTCCAGAGAGTACTGGCGGCGGCGCGGCAGAAGATAGCCGATGCCTTACTCAACGGCAAGGCGATAAGAATTGATGGCGGCAACTTCGAGGTATCCCCGTTATTATACAGATACACCGAAAATCATTGCAGAAGAAGGCGAAGGGATAGGTAATAATGCTCCATATCGATAGAAGCAAATGTATAAACTGCGGTGCATGCATTCGGGTATGCCCGCAAAAGGCTATCACTATGAAAGACGGCCTGCCTATGATCAACGAACGCATTTGTACCGGCTGTGGTATTTGTTCCAGTTTATGTCCGGTGGATGCAATTCGCGAGGCAGTGCCGGCTGGTGAATTATTAAAGGAAGGAGAAGAGACGATGCAATACGGATACGGAAGGGGATTTGGCACAGGGCTTGGCAATAGAGGTGGCGCTGGACTCGGTTTCAGGGGAAGCTCTCCACCCTGGCCTTACACAGGTAGAGGCAGGGGCGGGCTGCCACGTTGCTGGTACCCCGGTGCAGCAATAGCTTCACAGTATCAGCCTGTTCAACCGCACCACGACGATCAATTAAGCCGGGAAGGCGAAATAGATGAGTTGAAAAGACAGGTTCAGATGATGAGAAGCCATCTGGAACAAATAGAGTCCAGAATCAAACAATTTGATGGAAACCAGTAAAAGAGAGATAATAGTATGAAAATTGCCATTTCAACTATGGGGCAAACCGTGGATTCGGAGGTGGATTCCCGCTTCGGTCGCTGCCGATACTTCGTGATAGTAGACCTTGAGACGATGCAATCAAGAGCGCTGGATAACTCTGCCGCAACGGGAAGCGGCGGCGTCGGTGTATCCACCACACAGACGATTATAAAAGAAGGTGTGGAAGCGATAATTACTGGAAACTGCGGACCCAATGCCCACCAGGCGCTTACGGCAGCCGGAATCAAGATCATCACTGGCATTACCGGCAACGTGCAGGATGTCATCGAGGATTACAGGTCAGGCAAGCTAAAGACCAGCTCTCAGCCAAACGTTGGCACTCATACCGGCATGAATCCTGGTAAGATTACTGATTAAAACAAAATCAATTATTGGAAATGAAATGATAATATCTGTTGCCAGCGGCAAAGGGGGAACGGGCAAAACCCTGGTAGCAACCAGTCTTGCTATTTCTCTCAAGGATGGGCACAAAGTGCAGCTACTCGACTGCGATGTAGAGGAGCCCAACGACCACATCTTCTTAAAGCCTGTTATCGATCGGAGCGAAACGGTATCCGTTCCTGTTCCAAGGATAGATGAAGAGAAGTGTACCTACTGCGGCATATGCGCCGATATCTGCGCTTATAACGCCATTGCCGTTTTTGGCAGGAATGTTCTGGTTTTCCCTGAGCTTTGTCACGGCTGTGGCGCCTGCAGGTACTTTTGTCCGGAAAAGGCCATCGTAGAGAAGAAAAGGAGAATAGGCATCGTCGAGTCGAGCAGTTCGGACGGTATAGCCTTCGTACAGGGAAAACTAGCCGTCGGCGAGGCCATACCGATAGCGGTCATCAGAAAGGTTAAAGAATACACCGATAGCGATGGCATTGTCATTACAGACGTTTCGCCGGGCACGTCTTGTCCGGTGGTGCAATCAATCGTCGGCAGCGATTTCTGCCTGCTGGTAACCGAGCCAACCCCGTTCGGTTTTAACGACCTTGCTCTGGCTGTAGAGACGGTGAGGAAACTTAACATACCGTGTGGTGTGGTTATCAATCGTTTCGGTGTCGGCGATACCAAGGTAGAGGAATACTGCGTCAGGGAAAATATTCCCGTTTTACTTACCATACCAATGGATGCCGGTATCGCTCGCCTCTATTCCCGTGGGATAACCCTGGCGGAGGGCATGCCGCAATGGAAAGAAATATTCCTAGAGCTTTTTAAGAAAATCGAGGATCTGGTGAATGAAAGAAGTCGTTATTCTTAGCGGTAAGGGGGGCACGGGCAAGACCAGTATCGTCGGCTCTTTTGCCGCCATAGCGGAAGACAAGGTGTTAGCCGACTGCGATGTGGATACCGCCGATCTTCACCTCCTCCTACAACCGACCATACGGGAGGAACATGAGTTCTGGAGTGGGCAGGTTGCCATAATCGATAAAGGGAGGTGTACCCGATGCGGTCTATGCCAGAAACTCTGTCGATTTAATGCGATTAAGGATTTTAAAATCGACGCTACATTATGTGAAGACTGTAGCTTCTGCTCACGTGCATGTCCTTTTAAAGCCATTACCATGAAGGAAAAATTAGCGGGGCGCCGTTTTATCTCCGATACAATATATGGTACGCTCGTCCATGCACAGCTGGGAATCGCCCAGGAAAACTCGGGCAAGCTGGTAGCCGATGTGAGGCGGCAGGCAAGGCAAATAGCAGAGAGCAAGGGCGTGGAGCTTATTATCAGTGATGGTCCACCGGGTATCGGCTGCCCAGTCATATCGTCCTTGTCCGGAGCAAGCCTGGCTCTGTTGGTAGCTGAACCGACTCTATCCGGCATTCATGATTTGGAGAGGGTTATCGGTGTTTGTAAACATTTCGGCGTGCCGGCTATGGTATGTATAAATAAATACGACATCAACAAAGAAAACTCCCGACGGATTGCACAATATTGCAGCGAGTCGGGGGTGGAGGTGGCTGCAAGGATACCATTCAATAATATCGTTACCGAGGCTATGGTTCACGGGCAACCGGTAGTGGAATATGTCGATGGCACAATCAGCCGGGAAATAAAGAAGCTCTGGGGAAAAGTCACCAGTGCTCTTGACCAGAGTATCAAATAGTACGGGATATGTCATACAATATTGCAGTCCTGTAAATATAATGCAGCACAAAACATCAGGAGGATTACAATCAATGAAATATGCAATACCTGTAAGCGGTGGTATGATGTCGCCGCACTTCGGGCACTGCGAGCACTTTGCCGTTTTCGAGGTTGACGAACAGGCAAAGAAAATTACCAAGAGAGAGGATGTGCCTTCGCCGGAGCACCAGCCGGGGCTACTGCCCGTCTGGCTGGCAAAGCAAGGGGTTTCGGTTGTTATCGCCGGCGGTATGGGTCCACGGGCGCTGGATATTTTCCATCAGAACGGTATCAAAGTCGTTATCGGCGCCACGGAAAGCGACCCGGATAAGGCGTTATCTGACTATATAAACGGCGAACTGGCTACCGGTGACAACATATGTGACCATTAGAGCCGATATGGAATACATATAGAGCTTTTAATGCGTTATTTCCCACCAATAACGGCGATCACCGCTAGATGATCAGATGCCTGGCTGAAAACAACATGAGATTCCACCAGTTGAATATCCGGTGATAACCATATATAGTCTATGCGCTGGTACAGGTCAGCCGAGTGATAGGTCAGCGCCTCCGGGTGCTCCGCCATGGTATCTACCAGTCCCGCCTGGTATAGCATCATTATTTCGGGAGCATCCGGTTGAGCGTTTAAATCCCCCAGTATTATCGTATTCGGGGTATTATCCCAGTATTCCAGTATAACGGGAACCTGCACTTGCCTGATATCGGAATCTTCCTCCACATGGTGCAAATGCGTGGCGATTATCTGCAAATCCATATCGCCGGTATCTATCTTGACGGCGATAAATCCCCTTTGGATGCACAGGTCGTCGGGTGGAAGATCGAAGGTTTCATAACCCTTGATGGGGTATTTGCTTAGAATCGCATTTCCCCATAACGGGCCTGCCGTAGACCCAGATACATATGGCATATCCAGCCGCTGCGATAACCAGCTCAACATATCGACGCTGCCGCTCACGAGCCAGCCGCGTGATATCTCCTGCAGCGCCACTATATCAGCGCCGTTCTCCTCTATAACGGCAGCCAGCGCTTCCAGCCCAAGCTCCCCTCTGGTATCGAAGCCATTATGCAAGTTATAGCTCATCACCTTTATGTTATCGCTGCCGGCATTAATTGCTTCAGGTTCGTGCCAGCTGATGAAGCTAACAGCCGGCGCTACCAGCAATACAAGAGAGATCACTGGCGCCACATACAGGCTTGTTTTTAGCCCCGGAGCGGAAACGTAAGAGCGGAGCGGTATGACCGCACACAGGATAAGCAAAACCGCCGCCATTATCTCCAGGACGTCGCCTGAATAAGGGAGGCTTATCTGATAGACGGCGTAGTATGCCAGCACCATAACGGCGAATAGAATCATGGCAAAGCCGTTGACCACCGTGCTCGTTCTTGAAGCTTTACCGTTTATATTCCCGCCGATGTTATTTATTACGCCGACTATAAGCACCATAAGGGAAACCTGCCCCAGTATGGTCATAATCGCTATCAAATATACGGAGCCGGAATCGGCAAAAAGGGTGGCGATTAGCAGAATCATTGATGAAATCAGTATGGTAGTTTTAAACAAGCCTTCCCCTAAAGATAAGAGTTTAGTTGCCAGTAAAAGCCCCAGCAGCTGCCCGCAAAGGACTATAGTGAAAGCCAGCGGCAACATCCAGCCGGTAAGTGCGGTGAATCTGGCGATATTACCGAAGACTTCCATTTCCAAAAAGAAGAACGGGGCTATCGCCAGCCAGGGAAGGATGCTGTTGTTGGACGGCTTTTCGTTCATGCTGATGTTATAACCCGGAAGCAACAGAAGCTCGATAAGAAATAGCACTATGGCGACTATGAGGGGTACGATACCACCCTGATAGATATGGTCATAGCTGCCGAATAGCCCGTTCAGCGCCGTATCCATAATAAACCCCGTCAGCAAACCGATAGCCAGATAAGATAGAGCTTGCCGTCCCCCACTGCGTGCATTGTCGAGATACACAGCCAGGAACATACCAAAAAAGGCGATACCGAAAGCCACCATTACCATGTTGACTATCGGCTCTCCGTATTGTATCTGTGCCAGCAAGCGCATCATCCCCAGCACCAAGGCTGCAAACACCACGCTTATCCGTGTACCAAAGGCATGCCGTAGCAAAACAGCCATGAAAGCCATGCCGAAAACAACTATAGCGATGCCGCCCAGCTGGAAAGCGCCCACCGAAAAGCGATCTCCCAGTGCCCAGGTCATCCCCGATACGAAGTAGCGTACTGACTCTGCGCCGAACAGGACTACCAGCGCCGGTAGCAAAATCGCCCTGATGGCAGGTCGTTCATCGAGCATCTTCGTTAGAATACTCATCTACAGAAACCTCTCCTGATATATAGTTCTGGTAATTATACAGGCTGATAAAGCATTGTCAACGTATTGGGCACTCCGCTATAGCAGTAATAGGATGACAGGAGCAGCCTGCCCTATATGTCTTATCGATAACTTTCAGTTCGGTAATTTAATAGGAGTTCTCGCCTTTGCGGAAGTGTTTATTTGCTGATAAAGAACTCTTTTCTCAACTTACTATAGCATTGAGGCAGATAACCGCCGGTTACAAAGAGAATCCCGAGATTAAAGAAAGCGATGAAATGAGCATACATTTACGGTAGTCTAGCCCCGGAAAGAGCTGCCCAAGTTTTTCATAGCTTTCTGAGCGGCACGGAAACCGCACATACCGTGAACGCCCGGGCTGGGCGGCGTCGAACTGGAGCAGAGAAAAACATTTTTAATCGGCGTTTCGTAGGGAACGAGGGGGAGTATCAATTTTTTTAGGCTCTGTGCCCCTCCCAGGAAATCCCCACCCACGCAATTGGGATTATGATGCTCCAGATCCGCAGAGGACATCACGTGCCGGCCGATTATTCTATCCTTAAAACCAGGAGCGAAGCGTTCTATCTGAGCTTCGATCCTCTCTGTCATATCGAAGGTGGATCCGTTAGGCACATGGCAATATCCATATACAATGTGCCCGCTACCGCCTGCGCGCGTACGGTCAAAAAGGCTGGGCTGGGTTACAATAACAAAGGGTTTTTCTGGATGCCGCTGGAGATTGACCTCTTTTTCGGAAGCCACCATCTCCTCAAGGTAGCCCCCAATATGTACCGTATTCGCGTTATAGCATTCTACGGCTTTCCAGGGAACAGGGCCGTCTAAAATCCAGTCGCACTTAAAAGCGCTGCAGCCGTACTTATACCTCTTTAACTTTTTGATATAAGAAAGGGGCAGCCGGTTACCTGCCATCTCTAGAAACTGGCGTGGGGTTATATCCAGCATAACCATATCGTAAGCAGGCAGCTGCTCCAAGGATTTAACTTCATAGTCGGTTACGATTTTCCCGCCCAGTTCGGTTAGATACCCTGCCAGAGCATCGGCTGTTTTCTGCGAGCCGCCTTGAGGAAAAGGCCATCCATCGGAATGAGCTGTGATACCCATCAAATAACCCGAAGCGAAACTACCTCTCTGCTCGAGATTCATTCCCGAATGAGCTCCCATTCCACCTAACAGTGCCCTGGCTCTCTCCCTTTTAAAAAGACCTTTGGCCAACTCGGTAGTAGATGTTAGTGCCCTTCTTCCGAAACTCAACATCAAAATAGGGTGGCGCAGTGGAATACCGGGAAATCGCATTATCTCATCCATAAGCTCCTGCGATCTGCTGGCTAGTGGAGACATCAATCTTGCATACGCCCTTTTGTCAATACTATCGAGGGTGGCAACGGTCTCAGACATAGATTGAGAAACTACCGCCGCTGTTCCGTCATCGAAAGGATTAGCCAGAGCAAATGGGGGTGTTATCCACTTGAGCCCGTATTTTTCCAGGGGGAGCTTGCGAAAAAATGGCGAAATCCTTACTTGTAAATGAACCGTTGAGCATATATCATGAATATAGCCCTTCTTTATTAGTTCTAGAGAGCGACAACCTCCGCCGATTACCTCGTGTTTTTCATAAACGGTTACTTCTAGGCCGGCTTGCGCCAGTGCAATCGCCGAAGCTAGTCCGTTAGGCCCTGAACCGACTACGGCAGCGGTTTTAATCTTCTTATCAAGCAACTATGACTCTTTCTTGCTTGGCTATTATCTTCTGAATAAGCGTATTATGTTCAGCGGTAACGACCTCAGCTGCGAATTGTACCAGATGTTGCCAGATTTACTCCACTGTAAATCGATTGCAGGACGATACTTTTTCATCTGTACGTTATCTTCGACGCCCAGATATGACGCCAGTGACGATAGCACGTGCTTCCAGATATACTCCTGGAATTTTGAACCTGCTATGGTAAAGGCAACCTCAAAAAACGGGTCGGAGGCGCGAACGAGTCCCTGTATCTGTACATGTATCGAATCGCTCCGCTCCTCGACACTGAAGGTAATCCAGCCGGCTTCTGGATGACCTTGCGGAGTCATGAACGTAAAACTTCTATCATCTATATATAGCACCATCACGCCGGTGCTTACTATTCCACCGGGAGTTTTCGAATCTATAAAAATCATCTCCCCGGGGGCGATCCCCTTGCTCGTCGGATGGAAAGAGTTTTCGGATGGTTGAAATTCTAAAAAATGCTCCTGCATGGCCCTGATGATATCTTCCGGTTTTATACCGGGTTCCTTTATGGTGAGCCAGTATGTTTTTTCCCACATCGGGCCAAAACCCTGAAGCTGGCCGATAACCCGCCGATTATCCATATTCATCGTAAAAGCGCCTTTGGGTCTCTCCGTAACCTTTAGCTTTTCGACTTTTGGCGCCCAACCAGCATCGGATTGCTTTCCCCTTCTAACATTCATTTGTCCCAGCTCAATAAACTCGGCTTCGGGCAGTAATCCTGCTTTTTCAGAGTTATCATCAACCAGTACAATGCCTTTATTCAGGCCTGTTAAGGTAAGAATCTCCCGATAACGATTACCGAGCCCGTAGGCAAATAGCTTCGCTTTTTTCTGTTTCGCTAAGGCGGTAAGTTTAACCAATACATTAGTACCAGCACTGCTCATGTGGTCTACAGGACGAAAATCCAGAATGACGTTATTTAATCCTTTTTGCGAGGCGCTCGTAATATGCTCGTTTATAGAATCTTCACTTGCAGCATCAAGAATAGCATCAAGAGTTATGACACCTGTCGATTTACCCAGAGAAGAAAGCCTCATTTTATACCCCCTATTACTCTTAGCTTCTTGCTATCATGTCTTTCAAAGATACTGCATTATATAAAAACATAGTTATAAGCAGAAGTCAATATAGATAACGATATTTTCAGGCTATTATCAGTTCGGCTCATTTATTCTTCAATTTAAATCAAAATGAAGACGGAACTTGCAAGGTTTCTGATACACGAGATTAAAATCCCGCTTACCCCCGTTATTTCCTGCTGAAAAATGTGGCAGCTCTTTAGGATCGCCTAATCGTCCTAATAAATAGTGCCAGTTATTCAAACAGCTTATCGAATTCCTCAACCGTAATAGCTGGCGAAGTTGTAAATGAGATGCCAAGAAGCTTCGTCAGCTCGACGGAAGCCTTCATTGCCTGCTCCAGGCTTGGGAAGTCAGCAATGGCTAATACATCTGTCTCTCCAAGCAGAGCATATAAAGCTTTGCCCTTCCCGCCACACTCTTCAACGATTGCGACCGATTTCTTTGTCCTTTCGGCGCTGATCTCCTTCATTGCACCAGGAGCAAACTTGCCAAACATTATGTAGGTAGTCATTTTTAATCCTCCTTTATTATATTTAAAACTGGATTGATACTCTATCCAAGCTAATATAGAGGTCTTACGACTCTGCCAGCTTCTTAATATTTTGCAGCATTTTGTCAGACATCTCCACCCACTGCTTACTCATCATCCACAGCATGATTTGACCGATAATCCAATAAGGCATAACCGTATCCCAGAATATCGTAAGTCTGCTACCGTCTTTAGCGGGTTCAATAGTGAATCTGGTCTCAAACTTCTTTGTCATACCCCAGATTTCACTTATGGTAAATTTCTTGTTCTCTTGCCATTCTGTAATCTCACAGACGGACCTCATAAGTCTACCATCACTCTTTCCTACCATATAGAACTTCGCCCCTATCCCGCTTTTCTGGTCACCAATATAATCAAACTCTTGAACTTTAGGATGCCACTTCATTAGATTATCCTTTTTATACAACAGTGGCCATAACTTTTCCGGTGATGTCTTAATATCAATAGACTTTTCTAATTTCATGTTCTACCTCCTTACTTGATGATATATAAAAGGCACCAGCTACACTTTCATCAAGCGAACCGGTGCCCCTGTTACCTTCGCCTCATCCACCCACCCAGACAATATTTATTTGTAATGAATCACGGTGTAAATCTACTCCCTGATATGGGTGTTGTCAATACCTTTAAAAGCAGGGATAATCGTCTATAGGTATAGATGTAAATAATGGACATTCGGTTAAAGAATCTCGGTAAGCTCACTTTTATGTGATAATTTTAGTAACCAACATAGCTAAAGCGCTACCTATAGGGATTGTAAGATTATCATTTACCTTCTGTGGCACCGCTTGGAATACGGTAGCGAAAATAGCTCCGATTACTATCATTGGAAATGTCAAATTATCCAGAATTTTGGTAGCCAGCAAACCCATAGTTAAACAGACTACAAAGCAAGCTATATTTCCCTCTATACTCCTGCCCCAAAGCACAATACGTCCTTTCCATATGCCAACTACAGTAGCCACAGGATCACCTAAAGACACGAATAGTATGGCTAGTATTGCAATATCTCGATCAAACGCAAGCACTGTGATTAGAAAGCCCAATAGGGAATAGCTACTTCCAGTAAGTTTATTCTTTTCCTCATCACGCATGAGGAAACCAAACCAGCTAATGAACCACTTGTTTATCGCATCTATACGCAGTCTCACTAATTCAAAAGATAAGAAAATACCTGTGACTATAGCTAGTGTTACAACGAATGTAATATAGGGAAGAAAATACAAGACCAATATAACAAATAATCCAGCAACAGCATGGAAGATACCTCTTTTAACGGCGTGGCGGATGTTGGCTAACCTCATATATGTTACTATAGCCTTATCAAATGAGTTATTCAAAAGGATTGGGGGCATGAGATGACTCACCACTTCAAATAAAATTGATCGGTATTCATCTGTTTATCTAGACACGACCAGCCAAAATGTATAACAAAATGGATATACTAAAGCTCGCTGCTGTCTATTTGTATGGAATAAAACCTGTTCGAAGTAAGTCTCTACTCTTGGGTGTGGAATAATTATG
>DUFE01000089.1 GCA_011170385.1 Dehalococcoidia bacterium
AAATTATACTGGTTTCTCTGCTGGGTTTCTTTCTGTCCATATCCCTGATTGTATTCGGTCTGCTGTTTACGGTTAAGATGACGGCGTTGAATGCCAACTACGTTAACTCGCGGATAGATGCGCTCGACATATCAGCACTGGCGGAAGAGGCTATAGAGGAGCAGGCTGCTAAGGGAGACTTGCCGGAGGAATTAACCGGGGAGTTAAAAATCGCCCTGATTGACACCATAGACAGGCTAGAGACGCCTATAAAAGAGCAGATGGATATCGGAGTTCGCGCTTTCTATGATTACCTGCTGGCGAGACAAGACGACCCTGATATAGCTAATATACTAAGAAACACAATTTTAAACTCGGAGTTCGTTGCCTCTTTCTTGGAAGAGATTGACCTGTCGTCGTTAGCCGAAACCTACCTCGATAGCGATAAGGTGCAGCAGGACCTTCCGGAGGAGCTAACCGAGGACCTCCAGACCACCTTAATTGATACTATTGACAAGCTGGAGCCCTTACTGAAGGGTAAGATAAGCGCTGTATCGGACGCTTTGTTCGACTATATCCTGGGAATAAGCCAGGAGCTGGACCTGGCTGCTTTGATAAGGGACAACCAGATCGATTCGACCTTCCTTAACTCCCTGCTAGAAGAAATCGACATACCATCCCTGCTTGAGGATATCGATGCACCGTCTCTGGTGCTCGATTTTATTGAGGAGCAGTCTTCAGAGGAGCTGCCTGAAGATGTGGAGTACCTGGTGGGGTATATAGACGAAGTGATCATCGAGCTCGAACCGTGGATAAGACAGCAGGTAGACATCATCACCGATCCCATGCTTGATTACCTGCTGGGCGTCAGCCAGAGTATAAATATATCGGTATCGCTGGAGCCGGTGAGTGATGCCCTGGGGGATGATCTCAAAGCGAAATTCCTGGCATCGCCACCCGCAGAGCTTGCCGGTTTATCCCAGACCGAGCTTGAGCAGTATTTCGATGAGCATTACGGGGATCTAGCGGAAGAGTTCCCGTCGTCCTTTGATATAGATGAAGAAGTGCTGGGTGACCTGAGGGCGGAGATAACCGGCGCACTGGCGGATGCCGAAGATAGCCTCCGGCAGGCCAGGCAGGATATCGCCGAATCGTTTGTCGAGGTGGAGGATGTACTTGATGAATCGCGATCGTATGTCGGGTATTTTACTCTGACTTACAATCTACTGATCGTATTTATGCTATTGCTGATTGCCGGCATCGTCCTCGTCTATCGTGAGGTGAAGGGTGCCTGCCGCGCCCTGGCGGGCATTTTCCTCACCTTTGGCGTCTTCGGTCTGGTAGCAGTACTGGTCGGACGGGCTGTGATGAAACCGCCACTGGAGCAGATCGAAGACATCCCACCGTCTCTGTTGGAATGGATAACACAGACGGCAAGCAGCACATTAACACCGCTGCTGGTGCTGGCTATCGTCCTTCTGGTATTAGGTGTCGCTCTGCTGGCCTTCTCCATTATCTACAGCCGCCGCCAGGCAAGGATGGAAGCGGGCTATCACTATAGCTCCGAGCAGGAAGACGAGCCTTCCCCTTAATCTTTTCCGCAGAATATGGTATGATATACTGCCGATTGTTTAACAGCCATTGTCCTATTGCGTGATTCTGGAGCTACCCTATGAGAATGCCGGGAATACCAGAGATTATACTTATAATAATCGTTGCCTCTATTGTCCTTCTTGCCATAAGGCTAATAGGCACGCCCGCCAGGAGGAGGAGCCAGAAGCTCGCGAGAGAGAGGTTGGCAGAAAAAGAAGGGGATGAAGGGATAATAAACAGGGCACGCCGCTCCCGCCTTCAGCTGGTGGGCGTTATCGCCATTATACTGGGGATCATCATTCTTATATCCAGCTTGAGCCTGGTCAAATGGGTCTTCTGGGGTCCGATATGGGCTCTCGTCATCGTTGCCATCGGTACCGTCGTAATCTTCATCGCCAGACGCAGGTAGCCTTGCGGAATTAACGTTATTGACACCCTATAGTGCCGATGCTACACTCTTTTTACTCCGTAATTCCCTATAATTACCATAAACGCAGGTTGTTTAATGGACAGGATTGGTATCGTTTATCACCCGTTTAATAAAGATGCCCGCTCACTGGCGAAAAAGCTGGCAGGGTTCCTGTGTTCTAGTGGCGTTAGGAGCTGGGCGAGCTCCGCCTGGAAGGGCGACGAGGTCAGGAAGAATGTGGACGGTAGTGACTTGGTGGTGACCATCGGTGGCGACGGCACCATTCTGCGGGCGGCTCAGGCAGTAGCTCCTCGCCAGGTGCCCATCACCGGCATCAACCTGGGGAGGTTCGGCTTCCTTACTGAGCTGACTATTGACGAGGCTATAGATAAGATGCCCGCCTTGCTTGCCGGCAGGGGGTGGCTCGACGAAAGGGCTATGCTTGAAGCCGAGGTTATTACAACCCAAGCGGGACGCGAGGGCACACAGCGTTTTTTCACCCTTAACGATATCGTGGTCGCAAGGGGAGAGATAGCCCGTATAATAGATGTCGAAGCCAGTATAGACGGTGAGCTACTCACCACCTACAAAGCCGATGGCGTTATCGTAGCCACCGCTACCGGCAGCACCGGGTACGCGCTATCTGCCGGCGGTCCTATCCTGAATCCGAACGCCGACGAGTTTCTGATGGTACCGATACTGCCTTACCTGAGTTTGAGACCCCCGCTGGTGCTATCGCCGAAGACCGCCGTGGAGCTTAAGGTGGGTAACCTTCATAAGGCGGTACTGAGCATAGACGGTCATATCAGCCTGCCGCTGGAAGGCGGCACAAGTATAAAGATAAAGCTCAGTTCGGTAAAAACCTGTTTCTTGAGAGTTAGACCCAGAGACTCCTTCTACAGCACTCTGGAACGAAAACTGAAAGGTTAAACATATGAAATACAATATTGAGAAAGCAAAAGTAGGCGATGCCAGCCAGATACACAAGCTGATTAACCACTTCGCTGATAAGGGCGAGATGCTGGCGCGGTCTTTGAGCGAGATATACGAAAACATCAGGGACTACTACGTGGTGAGGCAGGATGGACAGGTGGCGGCTTGCATAGCATTGCATATCAGCTGGGAAGACCTTGCCGAGATAAAGTCGCTGGCGGTAACCGAAACCTGTCAGAAGAAGGGTATCGGCGAGCTGCTGGTGGACGCCTGTCTCAAGGAGGCGGAGGAGCTGGGCATCGCTACGGTGTTCTGCCTTACCTATATGGCCAGTTTCTTCAAGAAGTGCGGCTTTTCCCTGGTGGATAAGTCCGAGTTGCCACACAAGGTCTGGGGGGAATGCTACCGCTGCCCCAAGTTCCCTAGCTGCGACGAGGTGGCGCTGGTCTACAAGATCGAGGCTAAGGATTGGTAGTGGAGGAGACGCTTTCYAGCAGRGAGRTTTAYAGCGGGCGAGWGGTGAGGCTGMGRGTGGATGATGTCAGCCTKCCSGATGGRCRTAAGACCAGCCGTGAGATTGTTGAGCACGCAGACTGTGTGGCTGTCGTCCCCATTGATGCCGAGGGCAACGTACTGATGGTGAAGCAATTCCGTAAGCCGGTGGAGAAGGACTTGCTGGAGATACCCGCCGGCGGTATCGACCCTGGCGAGGAGCCGCAGGATGCCGTTCGGCGGGAGATGCGCGAGGAAACTGGCTACCTGCCGAAAAAAGTAAAAAAACTGGGAGGTTTCTATGCTTCGCCGGGCTACTGCACTGAGTACCTGCACCTCTATCTGGCGACTGAACTCATCCCGGACAGCCTTCATGCCGAGGATAGCGACAGCATTGAGCTGGTGCGTGTTCCCATAAACGAAGTTGCCGGGCTTATCTACAACGGCGATATCAGTGATGCCAAGAGCATCGCCGGGCTGCTTATATATCTGTCATTACAGAAACCTACCTGAAGTTAGCCGAGCTGCCCTGATAGCTGCCTGCCACCCATGATGTGCAGGTGTAGATGCGGCACCAGTTGCCCGCCCTGCCGTCCGCAGTTTATTACCAGGCGATAACCGCTTTCGGCTATGCCCTCTTCTTTTGCCAGACGGTTAGCGGTAGCGATGATGCGCCCCATCAGGGGCTTCTCTTTGTCGGTCAGGTCGTTAAGGGAGGTGAAGTGCTTTCTGGGAATGACCAGCATGTGCACCGGCGATTGTGGATTGATGTCATGGAAGGCAATCACCTCTTCGTCTTGGTAGACGATATCGCTGGGTATCTTGCCGGCTACAATATTACAGAATATGCAGTCCATATCTATCTCTCCTGTACTCTTTGATAAATAGCCCGGTTTCGGGTGAACAGGTCACCGCCGTAGATATCGTTGGCGACGATAGCCGGGAAATCTTTCACCTCAAGACGCATAACGGCTTCGGCGGCTAGGTCGGGATAGGCGATTACCTCCGCATCTTTAATTGCCTTCGACAGCAGGGCTCCGGCGCCGCCGAAGGTTACCAGATATATGGCGATGTGTTTCTTAAGAGAGTCTTTAACCTCCGCCGAGCGGCTGCCCTTGCCGATTACGGCTTTGAGCCCGGCTTCCAGCAGAGGTGGTGTATAGGCGTCCATCCGGCTGCTGGTGGTGGGGCCAGCGGAGCCGATAACCTTGCCCGGGCGTGCAGGGGAAGGACCCATATAGTAAAGCGTCTGCCCCTTGATGTTAAAGGGCAGCTCATCACCGTTAGCGATCGCCCTGACCAGCCTCTTGTGGGCGGTGTCGCGGGCAGTAAACAATATACCGCTGATGGTAACCCTATCGCCCGTTTTGAGTTTTTTAATTAATCCTGGATCAATCGGCGATTCGATATCTATACTGTCCGGCAGCTTTACTTCCATAATTTTTTAAAAAGGGCGGCAGGTGGGTATAGATGATAAAGACCATTTTATATTGTTATCAACCTCACCCCCTGAGTCCCTCTCTCCTTATAAGGAGAGAGGGGATAATTGAGGGGGTTCGCCCTTTAATCTCTCCTTTTTATTCTATATAAATGGTGCTGCGTTACCTTCGACCTCCCGTTCTTTCTTATGCAAGGTTTGTCGTAATAGATAGTATAGCCATATTGATTTCGGTTGCCAACCTACTCTTATCGGGTGCACCGTTATCGGGTGTAGCGGCTTCAAATTGCCGTAACAATTCTATAATACCATTTTACCATTAAAGCCAGACTATCAACCTATTTCAATCGTTATGGTGACAGAGGATAATTACTGGTGCCAATGAATATTATCAGGGAGGTAGAAATGAAAAATATAAGAAGGTTACTGGCGGTAATTACAGTAGCATAAGCCTGTATGGGCTTACTGGTGCCAGTGTCGGTTATGGCGGCACCTCCGTCCGTCGGCAGTGTAAGCATAAGTCCGGATCCGGCATATACTGATACTCCTCTAACAGCTACTCCTTCGGAAGACTGGTACGATGAAGATGGCGACCCCGAAGGCTATGTCTGGCGGTGGCAGAAGTACAGTACGGGCATTTCGGACTGGGAGGATATAGCGGACCAAACGGACAATACCCTTGATAGCTTGTATTTTATCGCCGGTGACCAGATAAAGGTCATCTGCACGCCTTTTGACGGCGTGGAGTCTGGGGTGGATGTCGAAGCCACTATCACCATATCCAACAGCCTCCCCACCATAACCGGTGTAACCATAGCTCCGGACCCTGCTTCTACTGCATCCACCTTAAAAGCTACGCCACAGGGGTGGTACGATGCCGACGGTGACCTAGAAGGCTATGTCTGGCGGTGGCAGAAGTACAATACGGGCATTTTGGACTGGGAGGATATTGCGGACGAAACGGACAATACCCTTGATAGTTCCAATTTCGTACTGAACGACCAGATAAAGGTCATCTGCACGCCGTTTGACGGTACGGATGAAGGAGTACCTGTCGAAGCCGTCATCGTTATCAGTGTGCTGGATTACAGTGGGAGTATCGACGTCAAGCCGGGCAGCGACGAAAATCCGATAAACCTCGGTAGCAATGGTGTCATAGCGGTTGTAATATATACGACTGATGGATTCGATGCCACTACAGTTGATGTCAGCACGGTGAAGTTCGGTCCGAGTGAAGCAGCGCCGGTACATTATGCTTATGAAGATGTCGATGAAGACGGCGATACGGATCTCGTCCTGCACTTCAGGACTCAGGAAGCCGGCATTTCAGCGTATGATACATCCGTTACTCTCACCGGCGAAACCGATTCAGGCACAGCCTTTACCGGGACAGACACGATAAAGATCGTTCCTTCTAAAGCCAAGGAATCGGTTCAGGGGAATGAAGACGCGCCGGGGCAGAATAAAGAACCTGGTGAAAGCGCCACTGGTAAAGCAATTGGGAAAGAATCTGCGCCGGGGCAGAATAAAGAACCTGGTGAAAGCGCCACCGGTAAGGGTAAGAATAAATAGATTTCCTTTATCATAAAAACCTGACACTGTTAATCCCCCTGTTCTTGTAGGAACAGGGGGATTAAATCATAGGGATGTATTAGATCCAGTCCTCTAACTTTCTCAGATTTATATCCAGACCTTCTTGAACCCTTCCTTTATTTCGCCTCCTTTGCCAAAAAGAGGGGCAGTGAAATGGGGATGGATTGTCTAAAGAAATCGACCTATCGCCCGTTTGAAATCATTGTTGACAACGAATTATCAGTTGTGTATGATTAGCTAATAACAGTCATTGACTGCCAGATACCAAGCTTTCGTTCTCCGAGACTAATCATGAATCGGGCTTTGTAGTGGCGGTTGTTAGCTATCCATAAAGGTAAGGGGGTTAATATCAGTATGATTAGACCGGGGCCATTAGAGATAGGACTCATCCTGGTAATAATTCTTATTGTATTCGGAGTAGGCAAACTACCACAGGTCGGAGCGGCTTTGGGAAAGAGCATAAATGCTTTCAGGCGAGGGCAGAAGGGAGAGGACGAAGAAGAGGGGAAGGATAAGAAAAAGACAACGAAGAAGAGAAAGCCGGCCAAGAAGGGAAAGAAGACCACGCAGGAGAGAGTAGCCGAAGTCGAAGCCGAAGGAGCAACCGAAACCAAAACCGAAGAAAAGGCTTAGAACCGCTGCATAACCGGCTTTCAATGATATAGAAACCGGTAAAATTTAATAGTAATTTTGGATAACACGCCTCTTGTTAGGAGGTTGTTCGGGCATCAGCCTGTTTCGGGGGAGATTTCAATCTTAACCCCTTCTCTTGCCAAGGGGAAGGGGAGTTTCTTTAGCCGTGTTGTTGCTTCTGGATTGCACTACTCACTGTTCGAAGAGGGGAAGGCTGGTGGCTGCACCTCGATGGTTGTCGGTTATCCAGAAAGGTAAGGAGGTTGGGGCATCATGATCAGACTGGGAGCATTGGAAATAGGGATAATCATATTGATTATCCTCATGGTTTTCGGTGCCGGCAAGCTACCTCAAATTTTCGAAATGGTCGGTAAGGGAGTGCGGTCTTTAACCGGTGGTAAGAAAGAGGGGGAGGAAAAGGAGATTAAAGCCAAAACCCGAAAGAAGAAATCGACGTACAGCTAACAATCGATAGCGGTTAGTAGTAAGGACTGCTGATGGACTTCTTTGATATTGGCATTATAGAGATACTGGTTGTGCTCGTCGTTGCCCTGATTGTAATCGGGCCGGACAAGATACCGGAGTTTGCCCGTAAATTCGGCAAGCTGGTGCGTAACTTCAGGAAGATGACCAAGAATCTCTCCAGTGAAGTGACGAAGGCTATGGATCTGGATGAAGAAGCCGAGGAAATAAAAAAAACAGCCAGCGATATGAGTAAGATACTGGACGAAGAATCCGAGGAGATAAAGTCGGCTCTGGATAAAGAGGCGAGTGAGATATCCAAAACTATGGGTATGGAAGTCGAGGAAGCAGAAAAAACGCTGAAAGAGGGTACCGAAGAGCTGGGTGACCTGATAGATAAAGAAGTCACCGAAATGAAGAAGACGGCTACCGAAGTCAAGAAGCCGCTGGAGCAGGAAACCAGAGAGCTATCCAGGGCGCTGGACGAGGGCACCAAGAACTTGAGCAAGGCGATGGGTGGCGGAGTCGATAAAGCTAGGGAAAAAGCAGAAACCGAGGAAGCGAAGAAAACGGAGAAAGCAGAGAAAGAAATCCCGAAGGAGACAGATAAAGCTGTCGATAATAAGGCAACCAGGACGGAGCCCGGGGAAGAGTCATCCCAAGCAGCGGGAGCAGAGCCCGTGGAGGGAAAAGAGGATAAAAACGGGGCACAGGATATAGGAGCGTAAGTTGGCCAGAGAGACTGAAAGCCCCGAAGTAGCTCCCGGCACCATGCCCATCATGTTCCACCTGCGGGAGATGCGCGACCGTATCTTCAAATCGGCGATTGCGCTGGTTATCGGCACGGCAATCGCCTTCATATTTACCCCGCAGATTCTAGAGATCCTGATAAAGCCAGCGGGAGACATTGACCTTCAGGCTATTAAGCTGGTCGAGAACCTGGCTGTCTATTTCAAGGTTGCCCTTGCCGGCGGTATCATCATATCTATGCCATTCCTCGTCTACCAGATGATCGCCTATATCGCCCCGGCGCTCACTACCAGGGAGAAGAGCATCGTCTACCGGATACTGCCGGTGGTGACTATAATGTTCCTCGGTGGCGTTGCTTTCGCCTACTTTGTCGCTTTGCCACCGGCGCTGGGTTTCCTCGGCAGTTTTATGTCCAACATAGCTGCAACCCAGTTCCAGATCAGTGACTACGTAAATATCGTAACCAGGCTGATATTAGCCGTCGGCATGGTTTTCGAGACGCCTATAATAATAATGGTTCTGGCAAGGATGGGGCTGGTCTCGCCACAATGGCTTGCCAAAAGAAGAAGATGGTGGGTAGTCCTCTCGTTTCTAATAGCGGCGCTTATAACTCCCACCTTTGACCCGATAAACCAGAGCATCATAGCTATACCGCTAATTATCCTCCTGGAGCTAAGCATCATACTGGCAAGGCTCGTCTACAAGAAGAGGGAGGAATCAGCGCCCGCCGAAACATAATCCCATCGTCAAACCTCCGCAAGCATTGACACAGCAGGGTTTTACCTTTAACATTAAGGCATACAAGCGTTGACAATCGCCGGAGGGCTGAAATGGTAAAAAGATGTGTTTGCCATTCCTGTGGTCGGGAGGTGGAGCTGGGCGAGGTGGATAAACCCTGTGATGTCCTGTGCGGCTGGCTGATGCTTTCCTGTATTAAGCGCGAAGAGGACATCGACCGCTACAGCTTCTGTTCTCTTGGCTGCCTCAAAATTTGGATGGATAAACAGCTCCCTGGTATCCCAGATGTTTTTATAGAATCCCTGGACGAAGAGCGCAGCGAATAATAGTTAAAGCGGGTTCCGGCTGTAGCTAGATGGGAACAGTTCCGGAGGAAAAATCCGCTTTATTTTTATACTATTCACAGCAGGATAAAAATGGGAGGCTATCTGATATGGGTGAAATCCCGGAAATTGGAAAGATATCGGCGGAGATCTTCGAGGAGCTAATCTTCCCGCGGCTGGGGGCTACGAGCGACAGCGTGCTGGTTGGTCCTAAACATGGCACGGATGTCGGCATCGTATCCATCGGCGGCAAGGCAGTCTCGATGACTACCGACCCGGTATTCATCGTTCCGGAATACGGCTGGGAGAGAGCAGCCTGGTTCGCCATACATATCCTTGCCTCCGATTCCGTAACCTGTGGCTTGCCTCCTCGCTACCTTTCCATAGACCTTAACCTGCCGATGGAAATAACCAAGAAACAGCTGGAGACGATGTGGCAGACGATGCACGCAGAGTGCCAGAAGCTGGGCATATCAGTTATCGCCGGTCACACTGCCAGATATGAGAACTGTTACTACCCTATGGTTGGCGGCGCCACCTTTATTGGCGTCGGCGGTTTGGAAGACTATGTTACGCCGGCTTTTGTCCAGGCGGGAGACGAAATAATCATTACCAAGGGTCCGGCCATTGAGGCAACCGGTATCTTCGCCGCCATGTTCCCGCAGCTTATAGAGCGGGAGTTCGGTGCTGATTTCAGGGAGCGCGCCGAGCGGGTGTTCTACCAGATGTCGGTGGTAAAAGACGCTATGACCGCCATAACAGTCGGTGTGCGGGATAACGGCGTTACCGCCATGCATGATGCTACCGAATGCGGCGTATGGGGCGGGCTCTACGAGCTTGCCGAAGCCGCCGGTGTCGGCGTGCGGGTGGAGCAGGAGAAGATAGTTATTACCGACAGCGTGATTGAGGTATGCGATTATTTTAGCATCGACCCCTATGCCTCAATCAGCGAGGGAACGCTGATCATCGCCTGCCGTCCGCACAGATCTGCGGAGGTGGTGGAGGCTCTGTCAAGGGAAGGCATAAAATCCTCCGTCGTCGGCGAGTTCACCCCGCCGGAGAGGGGAATGGTGCTGGTCAGGGGCGGACGAGAGGAGAAACTGGAACACCCCATCGTAGACCCCTTCTGGAACGCCTTCTACGGCGCTCTGAAGAAGCACGGCTCTTAAGGGGCGGAAGCTATGGATGTGTTCGTCCAGTTCCTGGTCACCTTCAAGGATTACCTTATAGAGGTATTGCCCTTTTTAGCGCTGGGGCTCTTCTTAAGCGGGCTGGTGAATGAGTTTGTGCCTACCGGATGGGTGGAGAGGCACCTCGGCGGCAGGGGCATCAAACCATTACTATACGCCACCATCGCCGGCACAATTTTACCCATCTGCTGCATCGGCTCGCTGCCGGTGGCAGTCAGCATGCACCAGAAGGGAGCGCGGTTAGGTCCCGTGATGGCTTTCCTGGTGGCAACCCCGGCAACTTCGCTGACTGCCCTGCTGGTCAGCTATTCGCTGCTGGGTATCCAGTTCACCGCCTATCTCTTCTTTTCGGTGATACTTATAGGACTGGTTATAGGTTTTATCGGCAACTCCATCAAATTCAAAGCAGGAGCCTTCGCCTGTCCCAGAGGGGAGAAGGCTACGGACCCGGTCTGCGGTATGAGCGTGGATATAATCAAGGGCATAAAGACGCAGCACGGTGGCAGTACCTACTACTTCTGCTGTACTCACTGCAAGCAGAAGTTCCAAGATAGCCCGGAGGAGTATATCGGTAAAAGCTACAGTTACTTAACCCATCGTATGAAGCACGTTTTCCGCTATGCCTTTGTCGATATGGTGCGCGAAATCGGGCCAGAGCTACTGCTGGGTCTGGCTCTGGCGGCTTTGGTGGGAGGACTGACGCCGGTGGGAGAGTTCGTCGGCGAATACTTCGGCGGCGGTCTGGGTTATGCTTTCAGTTTAGTCTTCGGTATGATGATGTATATCTGCTCCACCGCCAGCGTGCCGCTGGTTCATGCCTTTATAGAGCAGGGGATGAACATCGGCGCTGGTATGGTAATGCTGATAGTCGGTCCCGTCACCAGCTGGGGCACGATTCTAGTCTTGAAGAAAGAGTTTGGCGGCAGGGTGCTGCTGGTTTATCTGGCGGTAATCGGTATCGCCGCCTTGACTTTGGGTTTTCTATTCCCAATAATTAGTAAAGGAGGTGCGGTTGGTAGTTGATAATAACGCCGGTCTGGCGGATAAGATACAAAGTCTAAAGCGGGAAAGGAGAGCGGTTATCCTGGCCCACAATTACCAGCTTGGCGAAGTTCAGGATATAGCTGATTTCGTCGGCGATTCCCTGGAGTTGAGCCAGATAGCGGCTGAAAGCAAGGCCGAGGTAATCATCTTCTGCGGGGTCCGCTTTATGGCGGAGACGGCTTCGATACTCTGCCCGGATAAAAAAGTCCTGTTGCCGGAGGCTTCTGCCGGCTGCCCGATGGCTGATATGGCTACGGCGAAGGAAATGAGGCGGAAAAAGAAGGAGTTGCCGCAAGCGGTGGTGGTTTGCTATGTCAACTCGACGGCAGAGGTCAAGGCGGAATCTGATATCTGTTGCACCTCGGCAAACGCTGTCGAGGTGGCGCGCAGCCTGGATAACGAGCAGGTAATCTTCGTGCCGGATCGGTTTCTGGGGCACTATGTTTCGACCAAAGTGAAGAAACAGTTCTTCCTTTGGAACGGCTTCTGCCCTACCCATGTGCGGATATCGCCCGAAGACATAATGCGGCTTAAAAATGAGTATCCGGAGGCGAAGGTGGTGGTGCATCCGGAGTGCCGCCCGGAGGTTATCTCCCTGGCGGACGAGGCTCTAAGCACAGGCGGTATGTGCCGCTATGCCCGGCGGGATGATGTTGAGCAGATGGTGGTTGGCACGGAGATAGGTATGCTGTACCGCTTGAAGAAAGAAAACCCGCAAAAGCGATTCATACTTGCCTCGGAGCAGGCGATCTGCCCCGACATGAAGCTGATTACGCTGGAAAAGGTTTTGCATTCCCTGGAGACGATGTCTCCTGAAGTCAGGGTGCCGGATGATATCCGCAGAAGGGCGAAGGTGGCGGTGGACAGGATGCTCGAGGTGGTGTAGGCGGTGTCGTATGGCTAAAGCAGGAGATAATTCTTACGTCGTCCTTTTTATAACCACCGGGGCTGACGAGGAAGCACAGCTTATATCCCGCGTGCTGCTGGAGCAAAAGAAGGCAGCCTGCATAAACATCGTACCCGAGGTCAGCTCGCTCTTCTGGTGGAAGGGTAAGATCGATTCTACCCATGAAAGCCTGCTTGTGGTAAAAACAAAAGCATCGCTGATAGGTGAGATCGTGCAGCTGGTTAAGGAGGTTCACTCCAGAGATGTCCCGGAGATAATCGCCCTGCCCATCGTCGGCGGCAGCCGGGACTACCTGGACTGGGTAGGGAAGGAGCTGGAGGAAGAGGAATAGCGGTTTTGTTTGAAGGATTTAGGGAAGATATCAGGACGGTGTTCGCCAAAGATCCGGCGGCGCGCAGCACCATCGAGGTTCTCACCTGCTACCCTGGTTTGCACGCCCTGTGGCTGCACCGCGTTGCCAATTTCATGTGGCGACATCGTATGCGGTTTCTGGCGCGGTTGCTATCGCACTTTAACCGCCTCCTAACCGCTATCGAAATACATCCCGGAGCCACTATCGGGCGGCGTTTCTTTATCGACCATGGCTCCGGTGTGGTTATCGGCGAGACGACGGAAATCGGCGACGATGTCCTTATGTACCAGGGGGCGGTGTTGGGTGGCACCAGCCTGGAAAAGGGCAAACGCCATCCTACCGTTGGTGATAACGTAGTTATCGGCACCGGGGCGGTGGTTCTGGGGGCGATAACCATCGGGGACAATGCCAAGATAGGTTCCGGCTCGGTAGTAATCAAGTCAGTGCCGTCCGGCGCTACCGTTGTCGGCATCCCGGGGCGGGTGATAGACGAACACCGACAGCCGGCTATCGACCTGGAGCACGGCAGGCTGCCCGACCCGGTAGCCGAGGCTATCAGAGTGGTCTTGAGCGAACAGGCTAAACTTGAAAACCGTGTCAAGGAACTGGAGGGCAAGTCTGGCATACCGGTACCCAAAGATGAGCTGAAAAAGAGGGTGAGGGAGATTATGCAAGAGTTCGGTCAGGGGGGTGAAAATGGCTAAGAGGAAGGTAACCCTTACTGTTCCCAAGGAACTGCTCCTGGAGCCTATCATCTATACGATGAGCCACCAGTTTAATCTGATAATCAACATCCACCTTGCCGATATTACCGAGGATAAAGGTTGGCTGGTGCTGGAGCTTGAGGGTGACGAAAAGCACATCGAGGAGGGGCTGGCGTGGGTTATGGCCAAGGGGGTTCGGGTAGAGTAAGAACTTCTAGTAAAGCTCTTTCCTTAATTCGAACACTACCGGGTTATCCGGATCCGGGCAGGCAACGGTGGCTTTATCCTTATCTTTTTCCCAGGTGAACGATCCGCCAAACTGCAATACCTCGGCAAAGGGGAAGATGGCTTGGAACGCCCACGAACACATCCCCGGCGGCGTGCTTTGCCCGATGATGAACTCGTCTCCGATCTTGTGATCGGCTTCACACGTTCCTTTTTGGGATATAACCCTGGCTACTATCCGTTGCATTATTTCATCCTGCCGCGGGTGCTTTGATATTATACCCTTTTCAGGGTGCTATAATAAAGTGATTGGGGGCAGGCATGGG
This sequence comes from Dehalococcoidia bacterium, assembly GCA_011170385.1. GTDB lineage: Bacteria > Chloroflexota > Dehalococcoidia > Dehalococcoidales > W693 > W693. The sequence continues at coordinate 14,092 of DUFE01000089.1, forward strand.
GCTTATAACGGCTCCCATTTCATTTTTCGCAAGGTAATAGTCGCAAGCTCGTCTGCATTGCCCATATTGACAACCGTAAAATGCGATATTACACTCAAGTCATAATATGTTGAATGCCTGGAAAAACAGACAGGATTGTGATATAGGAAACTTGCTGTACCGCGACCACCCGTTTGTTAATCGATCACTACGGTTGTGGAGCTATGAGAGTACAGGTTATCACGGATAGCACCTCCGATATCGCCAGGGGGCTGGCTGATAAGCTCGGGATAAGGGTAGTACCGATATATGTAAGCTTCGGCGATAAAACCTACCGTGATGGGATTGATATACAGAGCGAAGAACTTTATCGCATGCTCGAAACTTTGCCCATGCATCCGATAACATCGCAGCCCAGCCCGGAAGATTTTACCAGTGCCTACTCGGATTATGCAGATATTTCAGATGGTATTGTTTCTATTCATATATCATCCAAAATAAGTGGAACGTACAACTCGGCACTCCTCGCAAGCAAGACACTGGTTAAATCCTGCCCGATTGAGGTGATTGATTCCAAGCTTAACTCCGCCGGTCTGGGGCTGGTGACAATCGCAGCGGCGCGGATGGCTAAGTCAGGCGCCGGTTTTCAAGAGGTCATAAAAGAGGCTAATAAAGCAGTCAGTCAAACAAGAATGTTCGGTATGTTTGAAACTATGAAATATCTGGCTCGCGGTGGCAGAATCAACAAGACGATTGCTATGGCATCGAGAATTCTTAATGTAATGCCGCTGCTCACCTTTAGCGACGGGGAAATTACCCGAGCCGGTCTCGTGCGTACCGTTAATAATGGAATAGAGCGAATCTGTGATTTTGTCAGGAAGAATATGCCGGTATGCGAGCTGGTCATAGTTCATAGTGCCGTAAAAGACAGAGCAAACTATCTGAAAAGGCAGTTGGAAGAGCTTATTCCACAAAAAGAGATAAACATAGCAGAGCTGGGAGCCGGGCTTGGTGTGCACGGGGGACCCGGTGTGCTTCTGGTGGCTATCAGGCGATCTGGAAATAGCTGAACTTGAGGGAGGTGAACCTATGGCGACCCAATATATCATTCTTCTCATTATCAATGTCATCGGTGGAGCTGCCGTTATCGGTAGCTATATTTACGGCATCAATGCACAATCGGGAGGCGCCGGCGTCCTCTGGGGTGGAGTCGCGGAAAACATAAGACCAGTATATATGGTCTCAATGGTACTGTCTGCCCTGGGGTACTTTGCTTTTATGTATTATATATTCTTCAGCCTCACTCCTTCTGAAGTAAGTATTGCCGGCACTTTTAATTTCAGCCTGTTTTACTTTATATTTCTGGCAATTCTGATACCGTCGGCTTTATGGATGCCGCTTACCAACGTATATGTAGGTAACCCGACCACCATCAACTGGGTGATCGTACGTATCGTTTTAGCGATAGTTGGGCTTGCATCCATCGCGCTGGTGTGGGCACTGTTAAGTCTGCAGGACAAGGTGCCCGGAATTTCGTACTGGCTGGCGGTGGCAGGTAGTGGATACTTCGCCTTTCACACCGCCATACTGGATGCGATAGTATGGGCGGAACAATTCAAGTGATTTCAATAACATGGCGATAACGTATCGCGGGTGTGACTTGAGCATGATTGGTGGACCATTCTGTACTCGAACCAGAGACACCGGTCTTATCAGGGCTAGACCTCAGTTCGTAAAAAAGAAGCGATAGATCGTATCTGGAATTGCTATCATACCTCCCTTATTTTTATATTAGTTTTGCGATCAAATAGTTAGGTGACAATTTATGTTGCTTCTTTTACTCATAATGTACATATTCTATTAAGATTGAGCAATCCCAGCTCTTTTTAGCACCATCCAACCAAATAAATATCTTCTTATAACAGAAGGTTTAACCCCTATGGTCTTAGCGATTTATTCGTAATAGCTACCCATATCAGACAATTCCTACAACACAAAGCGGACTTATCCGATACCAAGATAATATAACTATATTTATACTAAAAACATGAAACTCGCCTGATAAAAACAAATAAAAAAGGAGATAAAAAATGAATACAGTATCAATCAAACAGAGTAAAGCTGAAAATCTTTATAGTGGACGAGAATTAAGGGAAATGTTTTGTCTGGCAACACAATTATTAGAGAAGAACGCTTCAGCCATTAATGCTTTAAATGTCTTCCCCGTGCCTGATGGTGATACCGGGACCAATATGCTGCTTACCATGCGTTCAACAATGTCTGAGGCAGCCCACCCTTCGGATAATAGTGTATCGGCAGTGGCGGAAGCCATGGCTCACGGTGCTCTGATGGGGGCAAGGGGTAACAGCGGTGTCATTCTATCCCAGATAATGGGAGGGATTGCCGATGGGTTGCGGGGCCAAGAAACCTTTGGGACTGATGAACTAGCCCTTGCCCTCAACTATGCTTCAGAAGCAGCCTACAGAGGTATTAGTAAGCCCCGTGAGGGAACAATGCTGACTGTCATAAATGATGTAGCCATAGCAGCCAAGAACAATGCTGGTAAGCATAATAAAGATTTGATTGCCTTAATGGGGATACTGGTTGATGAAGCCAAGAGATCAGTACAGAGGACGCCCGAACTGCTGGACGTACTAAAAGAGGCTGGGGTGGTAGACTCCGGCGGTCAGGGTATTTATGTGATTTTAAAGGGTATTTTGCACTATCTTAGGGGTGAGACATATCAGATTGACGATACTAGCCAGGAATTCATTGAACCAAGACAACCGGCTTATATTGCAGCCAGAGCGCAAACTAAAACAACGGAAGCTTACGGGTTCTGTACCGAAGTAATCATAAAAGGGAATGATCTCGACCAAAAACAGATAAAACAGAAGATCGAGAGTTATGGGAATTCCGTCCTTGTTGTTGGTGATAGCCAAACAATAAAGGTTCATGTGCATACATGCCATCCCGGTGAAGTCATTGAATTTGGTATCTCGCAGGGTTCCGTCCACGACATAAAGATCCAGAATATGGACGACCAGCATGAAGAGTTTGTGCATATGCGCCGTACACCAGTGCCGCTTGGTAAGGTCGGTGTGATAGCAGTAGCCGCCGGCTCCGGGCTGGAAGAAGTGTTTAATAGCTTGGGTGTCGCCACCACTATTCCCGGCGGCCAGACGATGAATCCCAGCTGTTCAGATATCCTACAAGCTATAGACTCGGTACCATTCAGCAACGTGATTGTGCTCCCAAACAATAAAAATATAATACCGGTGGCCAAGCAGGCAGCTAACCTCGCTAAGAAGAAGGTGAAGGTTCTACCTACGCGCTCTATCCCTCAGGGCATATCGGCACTCATAGTCTTTAATGGTGAGATGGAACTTGATCTCAATATGAACGAAATGGCTAGAGCCATAGAAAGCGTCAGATCAATAGAAATTACACGGTCGGTAAGGGATGCTAACGTGGGTAAGGTGAAAGCGAGAAAAGGGGATTACATTGGTCTCTTGAATGGCAATATTGTTATTGCCAGCCATAACCGTTGCCAGGCTGTTTTGAAAGCCTTTGGGTCGGCCGATGCCGAACATGCCGAAATAGCTTCGATCTTTTACAGTCAAGAGATAGAAAACAAGGAGCTGGAAAAGATCAACCAGGCACTGAAACAAAAATATCATGATCTGGAGATCGAGTTAGTCGCCGGAGGCCAACCTCACTACGATTACATTGTGTCAATTGAATGAAGGGGCTAATAAAGGTGTCGATAGGATTTATGGATAATGCTAATGTTAGGAGAAAGGAAGATGGTTACTATAAATAATAAAGAAACGATATATAAAACTAGTGGTTTAAAACTTGAAACCGCTGATATAGTGCTTGTTCATACCAAAAAGAGCCTCTGGGGATGGATAATTCGTCGCGGAACTCACTGCTATTGGAATCATGCCTTGATAGTGTGTTCGCCAGGAAGCCCAGAGAATGCTTATAAAGATGCACTAGTTATTGATGCCAAAACAGGCGGTACTATTGAAATGGAGCACCTGCAGAAATACTTGAGCAGGAGAGGGAAATATGATATAGCCGTGAAAAGGTTTGAAGCCAATTGGTTTTGTGACTGTAAGCAATCAGATAATCTGGACTTGCGAAAACGGATTTGTGACATTGCTGAAGGTGAAGCCGTTATAAAGTCCAAATCTAAACCTAGAGAGCTACTTAGTCAAGTCTTGAGGCAACTGACTATTATTTCTAGATTTCTAAGAAGAAAGCTATTCCGTGCAAGGAAATCGCCAAATTTACCATGGAACATTCGGCCGGTTCAGATGAAGGCTTTTACCTGCGGCGGTTTTATTCAGTGGTGCTACTACAAGGCTATTACCCAATTAGCGAGGGAGAAGAGATCGACTAAGTCCAGAATACAGGATATTGTATTTAATCCACGGGCTGAAAAAAGGATCACGCCTTACGAACTACTGACGACCACACCTGCTGACTTGGCTAACTGCAATAAACTTACCTGGAAATACATCGTCACGGATGGATTGATTAGGGAAGCTCCGTTCTTTGGGGAAAAGAAATTGTCTGCAAGCGCAATATAAAGAGTTAGAAATAAAGTCGGAGAAAAATGATGAATAAAGAACAAGATTGGTATGAAAAAATAAATAAACATATTACTATGTTGGAAAACCAGTCGGGTTTTTTAGACAGAAAGAAATGGCATTTTCCTTTGTTAAGTAGGCTTGCTAAAAGGGTTGATAGTTACTCCGATGAATGTCAGGAATGCCACAGATTAAAATACGAGATTGAGGTGCTCTGCGGATACCATGCAAATTCTCAGCAAACAACACCGTCAAATTATCAGAGTTATCAAACTACTATTAAGAGTATCGTGCAGCACCTAAAGCGAAAGCACAGGCTAGTCAACGAAAAGCAAAATATAAAACGCCTGGTTTCAGCCAGTTTCTTGTTTGGCTTGTTTTTCATAATGTTAGGTTACTTGCTGTTCAATTTTGGAATTACACTGCTTGCACTTAGCATTACGATTCCGGCTTTATTTATACGTGTCATATTCAGTTGTACCGTAGGCTACCTACTGGACTTACGTGCAAAAAGGCGGGGTCTTGTTATCTAATAGTACGCCAAAATTTCAGGAGAGGTAAATGAATAATACTGCTTATTCACTTGGAACACTTGATAAAGACAGACTTAATAAAATAATTATATCTCTCGGCTTACTAGTCCCTATAATAATGATGGCTGTCATCATAACAGTAGGTCAGATAACACCGAATTACAGCCCTATTACCAACTCTATAAGTCAAATGGGGGCATGGGTACAACCCTATTCAATTATCCTTAACAGTGCCTATATACTTTATGGCATATTAATAATCACCGTAGCCTATATACTGATTAAAAATTTGCCTCACTCGACCTTGGTTAAGGTATTACTAACCTTATTGATGATCCACGCATTAGGCAGTATATGTCTAGCATTGTTTCCTGACAAACTGGATACCCCTGGAGTTTTGGTTGATAATACTATACACAACATTTTTTCAGCTGTCTCCTATGTATCACTTTTACTAGGGATTCTTTCTTATTCGATATATGCTCTCAGGCAAAAAACGATAAGGATTATTGGCATTGCTGGAATTTTGGTCGTTGTCATCAATTTTATAATGCCAATGATAAACTTATTCAGTTATTTAAGGGAAATAGGTGGTCTTTTACAGCGGTTATTGATATTTTGCTCTTTCTCCTGGATTGCATTAACATCGGCAATTATGTACAAAAAGACGTTATCTGACCAAACTGCAACCGACACTTATGTTAATAAAACCACATCATTTTTTGCTAACCTATAGCAGAAAATACGTTGGACTACTTTTATTGCTTTGTCCTCTAAAAAATTTGTCATTATATTCATGTAAGGTAATGCTGGTAGTGTTTTTATATACAAATTGTATTGTCTTTACAGCATGGAGATGGTATAAAGTAGCTATATTAACTGTTGAAGCTAAAGATAGTGCAATGCTGAAAGTACTGCTTATAGATGAACACCAGATTATACGGGAGGGATTAAAACAACTACTAGAAAAGACTCCTGATATTGTTGTAGCCGAAGAAGTTGACTCAACAAGTGATGCGCTAAGAAAGATCCGGAAACAAGACTTTAATGTTGTACTACTCAACAGTATTACTCCAGGCCACCGTGAAATCGAACTAATAAAACAGATGAGAAGTCTCAGGCCAACATTACCTACCCTAGTTATAAGTGCTTCCTCTGAAGAACTACTGTGCGAAAGACTGTTAAAAGGTGGGGCATCTGGTTTTTTAACTAAACTGAGTGCTGCAGATGAACTGGTGGAGGCTATAAGAACTATTAGTCGCGGAAGAAGATATATCTGTCCATCAATCGTTGACAATATTGTAGATTTCACATTGGGTGGAAGCCTATCTCCAATCGATACTCTCTCCGACAGGGAATACGAGGTTATGCTGGCTATTACCTCAGGGAAGAGAATAAAACAGATTGCTAATGAGATGTCTCTATCGGTGAAAACTGTAAGCACCTATCATTCTCGTATCCTGCAAAAATTGAGGTTTAGTTCTGATGCCGAAATGATACGCTACGCAATTGAACAGGGAATTGTGACAAACAGTATTGCTACCAGAGGAAACCTGTTTTTAGCAGAACTCAACTTTAAAACAGGCTCCGCCGTTGCTGCTATTAAGGAAATATGGCATTTAAGAAAGGATGTAATTTTCATATTGATAGTAGTCTCTATCATCGCGTATGTTTTCCTATCCTATCTTGTCTCGGTTTTACTATAAGAAATCTAAAACAATGTAACTGAAACGGAAGCAGTTAATAATACCTCGTTAAATAAGAAGAAAGATACGAAATCATTCGTTTCAGTCCTCTTTTTAAGAACGGTTGGGTGGCATATAAAAATTATTCCCAGCGGAAGAAACGGGCGGCTAAAGCGATTGCTACTACGGTAATGCCGGCAACTATCAGAGATGCATTCAGATTCCATCCAAAACCAAGGTAGGGGTCCTGCAAGATGATGATAACGTGGCGGAGGGGAGTTATCTGGCCGGCGATATCCATTGCCCCGGTGAGAACCTCGGGTGGTGGACCGGCGCCGCCGAGCATCATCATAACGAAGAAAAGGATTAACCCCAATCCCTGTGCGGCGCGGGTGGAGGGGAGGACAGCCCCGAGGAAAAATCCTAGAGCAGTAAAACACACTAGGCCGAGCAGGAAAGCCAGCACAACCAGCCCGACTTCCTGTGGCATATGCGGAGAATAAGCGATTATTCCCATGATAAAAACCAGCAAGCTGCCCAGCATAGCGATAACAAAGCTGACCACCATCTGCGAGCCCAGCACCGACCAGACAGATATTGAAGAGGCACGCAAGCGACGCAATACTCCGCGCTCGCGGTAGCTGGCCAGATGCACGGGTAAAGCCATAGTGCCGATGGCCATTAAAACAAGCCCGAAATAAGCGGGCATATAATAGTCGAGAGGACCAACGCCACGAAATATAGCCGTACCGCTTTCAGGGTCAGTAGTGACCTCATTGCCGAAAACACCTGCCATTACAAAAAGCATGATAACGGGTAATACCAAAGTGAAAATGACCGTAATTGGCTCACGGACAAACAGCTTCAGTTCCACCCAAGATAATTTAATAAGCGTGCTCATTTAGTCGCCAATATCCTGTCCGGTCAGTTTCAGAAAAACGTCCTCCAGGGTGGGTTGCTCAAGGCGGAGGTCAGCAGGGGTAATACCATTTTCTACCAGAGACGCCGCTACTAGAGCCAGCACCGAACCACTGCCTTCAACCTCAACGCGGGGACCACTCCTGATAACCTTCTTGACGTTAGAGATCTTATCCAGCCAAGAGATGTCTTCGCGGTCGGTGGTGAATATGACCCTCACCTCACTGGCGTACTCGGTAATAAGACCTTGTGGCGTATCCATAGCGACAACTTTACCACGGTCAACGATAGCGAGGCGGTCGCAGAGCTTCTCGGCTTCGTCCATAAAATGGGTAACCAGAACGACGGTCGCCCCCCTATCACGGATAGAGCGAATCAGGTCCCAAGCAACACGGCGGGCAGCCGGGTCGAGACCGGTAGTCATCTCATCGAGAAAAACGATGCGGGGATTATTTACCAGCGCCAGGGCGATAAAAAGTCGCTGTCTCTGTCCGCCGGAAAGACTGGCAAAGGTGGATTTACTCTTCTCTGCCAATCCCCACTGCTCCAGGAGGATCTGCCAGTCAAGAGCATTCGGAGTTACCGAAGCAAAGAGATCGAGAGCCTCCCAGACTCTAAGGCGGTCAGGCAGCGCCGACTCCTGGAGTTGAGAACCTATTTGATATCGCAAAGCTTGAGCGTTATTGCGGGGGTCAAGGCCAAGGATATCGATAATCCCGGAATCCGGCT